>NZ_JALHLF010000199.1 GCF_022832435.1 Novosphingobium organovorum
CGACCAGCGGCGCGCGCGGCTCCGCCTCGAGCCAGGGCGGCTTCACCCGCAGCGCCGACGGCACGACCTCGGGCTCGCGCACGTCGAACGCCACCAACGCCGCGACCGGCAACAGCTATTCCGGCCAGACCACGGTGCAGAACGGGCAGGTCAGCCACACCGGCACCTGCAGCAATGCCAGCGGCGAGGCGATTCCCTGCCGCTGACCGCCTGCTGACCCCAGACGCGCGCCGCACCGGCCCGATCAGGCCAATCGACGGCGCGCCGCAGCGCGCAAGGATGCCCTCGACCCAGGCCCCCTTTCGCAAGCCTTGCCGGATGGGTTCTCCAACCGATCCCCCGACCCTCGCCCATCCGGCATCCTTTTTCGCCTCGCTGTCCAAGGATACCCCGTTCATGCCCCCCTTCCCCAAGACTCCCTGGCCCAAAGCCGCCTGGTTCGCCCCCCTGCTGCTCACCGCCGCACTCAGCCCGTTTGCCGCGCTGCCCGCACAGGCCCAGCCCGGCGCTTCGCCCGGCGCCTTTCCCGGCGGCGAGAAGGCGATCGAACGCCTGCGCGAGGCCGACACCAACCACGACGGCGCGATCAGCCGCGCCGAACTGATCGCCGCGCGCAAGGCCAACTGGCAGCGCATGGACCGCAATCACGACGGCGTCTTCACCCGCGACGACCTGCCCGCCATCGTGCAGGCCCGCTGGGACGGCGACCGGCTGCAGGAGCTGCGCCGCGTCTTCGACGCCAACCACGACGGAAAGCTGAGCTACAAGGAGTTCGTCGAAGGGCCGACACTCGGCTTCGACATGGCCGATGCCAACCACGACGGCCGCGTAACCCAGGCCGAACTCGAAGCCCTGCGCGCCGCGATCAAGGCGCGCCGAGGCTGAAGACGGCCCTGCGAGATGAGGGAGCGCGAGAGCGGCCGTCCTCGCGCTCTTCCCAACGTTAGCCCCCCGTCGCCCGGTCCGCCGGAAAGGAAATTTCGCGATGCGCCTGGTCCTCCAGCACCCTGTTCTCCTCATCCCGATCCTGCTGCTGGTGCTGGTCGAGATCGTCTGGCGCCGGCGCAACGCGCGCGGCTACGATCGTGGCGGGGCGCTGGCCAGTCTTGGCGTTGCCCTGGGTCAGGCGGTGTTTCGCCCGCTCGGCGCGGTGGTCATCGGCATCGTGCTGCTCGCGGCCGAACCTATCGCGCTGTTCCATTTCCCCTCCGACGCGGCGCTGACCTGGATCGCGGGCTTTTTCGCGGTCGATTTCGTCTATTACTGGTTCCACCGTTTCAGCCACACCGTGCGCTGGCTCTGGGCGACCCACGCAGTGCACCATTCAGCCGCGCAATACGTCCTGCCGAGCGCGGTGCGGCTGGGCTGGACCGAGCTGTTCTCGCTCGGCTGGCTGTTCTATGTCGCGCTGGTGCTGATCGGCTTCCCGCCGCTGATGATCGGCGTGCTGCTCGGCGCCAACCTGCTCTACCAGTTTCCGCTCCACACCGAGATGGTGGGACGGCTCGGTCCGCTCGAGGCCATCTTCAACACGCCCTCGCACCACCGCGCCCACCACGCCAGCGAGGCGGCCTTCCTCGACTGCAATTTCGGCGGCGTGCTGATCGTGTGGGACCGCCTGTTCGGAACCTTTCGCGCCGAGCCGGACGGGCGCGCGCTGCGCTATGGCCTGGTCCACGCGCTCGATTCGCACAATCCACTGCGCATCGCAGGGCACGAGTGGCTGCGCCTGTTCGCCGCCCTGCGCACCGCGCGCGGGCTGGGCGCGAAGCTGCGGATCGCGCTCGGCCGCCCCTGACCCCGCCCCTGATCCCGGCCCTGATCCGGCACCTGACCGCTCTCCTCCACCGCAAAACCCGCAACAGGAAGTTCACCGCACACCATTGTCTCGCGCGCGCTGTTGCCATAACCGGCAGGCACGATGACACGGCTCGACCCCTTTTTCACCGCCGCGCTGGCCCGGATCGACCGCGCCGGACAGCGCCGCGTGCTGCGCCCCGCCGCGCTCGCCGCTGAGGGGCGGATCGTGCGCGAGGGGCGACGCCTGATCGACTTTTCGAGCAACGACTACCTCGGTCTTGCCCGCCACCCCGAGCTGAGCGCGCGCGCGGTGGCCTGGACGCAGGCGCTGGGCACGGGCTCTGGCGCCTCGCGGCTCGTCACCGGCACCAGCGCCGAGCAGCTCGCGCTCGAGGCGCGCATCGCGCGCTTCAAGCACGCCGAAGCCGCGCTCATCTTTGCCAGCGGATGGCAGGCCAACGCCGCGGTGATCGCCGCGCTCGCCGCCGCGGTGCCCGGCCTTGCGGTCTACACCGACCGGCTGATCCACGCCTCGATGCACGCCGGGCTGGCGATGGCCGGAGTGCGCCAGATCCGCTTTCGCCACAACGATCTGGACCATCTCGAAACGCTCCTCGCGAGCAAGGGCGCCGATGCGCCCGCACGGCTGATCCTGACCGAAAGCGTCTTCTCGATGGACGGCGACCGCGCCGACCTGCCCCGCCTCGCCGCGATCGCCGAGGCGCACCAGGCCGCGCTCTACGTCGACGAAGCGCACGCGACCGGCGTGCTCGGCCCGGCCGGGGCGGGGCTGTGCGCGCAGGTGCCGGGACAAGTCGATCTGGTCATGGGCACCTTCAGCAAGGCGCTCGGCGGCTTTGGCGCCTATGTCGCGGGCTCGCAGGCGCTGATCGACTATCTGGTCAACACCGCCAGCGGCTTCATCTTCACCACCGCGCCGCCGCCCGCCATGCTCGGCGCGATCGACGCCGCGCTCGATCTCGTGCCCACGCTGGAGGCCGAGCGGGTCCACCTCGCCGCGCTCGGCGTGCAGCTGCGCACCGGGCTGCGCGCTCTGGGGCTGGACTGCGGCGAATCGAGCACCCAGATCGTGCCCGCCGTGATCGGCGCGGAAGCCGATGCGCTCGCGCTTTCGGCCCGGCTCGAGGACGCCGGGTTCCTCGTCTCGGCGATCCGCCCGCCAACCGTTCCGCCCGGCACCAGCCGCCTGCGCATCGCGCTGCGTGCGGGCCACAGCGCCGCGGATGTCGATGCGCTGCTCACAGCGCTCGGGGACGCGCGGTGAAGCTGCTGTTCGTCCATGGCTGGGGTTTCGACCGGCATTTCTGGGAGCCGCTTTGCGCGCACCTTTCCGGATACGAACGGGTGGTTGAGGATCGCGGCTATTTCGGTGCGCCGCTCAGCCCCGCGATCGAGGGGCCGTACCTTGCCGTCACCCACAGTTTCGGGACCATGCGCGCGCTCGCCGCGCCCGCTCCCGGCCTTTGCGGGATCGTCGCCATCAACGGGTTCGACCGCTTCAGCGCAGCGCCCGATCGCGCGGGCGTGCCGGTGCGGGTGATCGACCGGATGCTGCGCCGCTTCGGCGAAAACCCCGAGACCGTCCTCGCCGAGTTTCGCCGCAGCTGCGGGAGCGCGGCCCCCTTTGGCCCGATCGATCCCGCCCCGCTGCGCGCCGACCTGCTGCGCCTGCGCGACGCGGCG
>NZ_JALHLF010000002.1 GCF_022832435.1 Novosphingobium organovorum
CGCGCGCCAGGGCGCCTGAGCGCCCCGGCAGCCGGCGGCCGACGCCATCACCGTGGCCGGCCGGACACCATTGGCGTTGGCCGCCCGTGCCGTTTCCCGGCCGCGCGGCGATCGAGCCCGGCTTCCGGCCGAAAATCGCCCGATCCGCAGCGAGCCTTTGACAGCCCCCCGTCCCTCGTGGATGGGACGGCTGTCGCCTGCCAGCGGAAGGAATGCTAGGGGTTCGAAGCGCCTTGCGCGCGTTCCTCAGCACGCTGCCCACTGCTCCGCTCCCACCGCTCGAGAAGCCCATGCACCGTATCGACCGCATCGATTATTTCCGCATCGTCGATGCGATTCACCGGACCGGCAACCTGTCCTCGGCCGCGCGCGAACTGGGGCTGTCGCTGACCGCCATTTCCAAACGGCTGACCAGTCTGGAGGAAACGCTGGGCGTGCGCCTGATCCAGCGCACCACGCGCACGCTCCATTTCACCGAGGAAGGCGCGATTTTCCTCGAGCATTGCCGCAACGTGCTCGATGCGGTCGCCGCCGCGCAGGAGATCGGCCCTGGCCATACCCGTAGCGGCACCGTGCGCGTTACGGCCGCCGTCGCCTTCAGCCAGCGCCAGATCGCCCCGCGGCTTGCCGCGTTCCTCCAAGAGCATCCCAATATCGCGGTCCAGATCCTGCCCAACAACCGGCCGATCGATCTTGTCGAACAGCAGATCGACGTCGCCTTTCGCCAGGCCCCGCTCGACAACAGCGCCTACATCACCCGCACGATCGCGCCCGACGACGAATTCCTGTGCGCCGCCCCCGCCTATCTCGCGCGCCACGGCACTCCGCTCACCCCCGACGACCTGCAGCACCACCAGTTCCTCTCGGTCGGCGATCCGGCCCCGCACGCGCTCGTGCTGACTTCGGGACGGCACGAGGTGAACGCGCGGGTCCACAGCACGGTGGGCAGCACCGATGGCGAAATCCCGCATCTGGCCGCGCTTGACGGCTGCGGTATCGCGCTCAAGTCGAGCTGGGACGTGATCGACGATTTGCGCGCGGGACGGCTGGTGCGCGTCCTGCCCGACTGGTGGGGGCGTGCGCGAACCTTGCGCGTGGTCTATCCCGTGCGCGGCTACCAGCCTACCCGCGTGGGCG
Organism: Novosphingobium organovorum; assembly: GCF_022832435.1. Taxonomy (GTDB): domain Bacteria; phylum Pseudomonadota; class Alphaproteobacteria; order Sphingomonadales; family Sphingomonadaceae; genus Novosphingobium; species Novosphingobium organovorum. Next base: position 1,138 of record NZ_JALHLF010000002.1, read on the forward strand.
CCTTCATCGAATTCATGGAACGCGAACTGCGCGCGGCCGCGCACAGGAACCGCGATCTCAACCTGTTTCGCGTCCGCGACTGACACGCTGGCCCAGTTCAGGCGAACACGGTGCCAGCAGGCGCCGTACAAGCGGGCGCGGCGCCTTCGAACGGACAGGCCCGATCCGCGGGTCGGGTAGGAGAGAGCATGCGGATCGGGCCCGTCCTCCCGCCTCGACGTTCGCACGGGCCCGACCTTGCGGCCTTGCCCTGCACACGTCCGGTGCGACCCGACGGGACATCATACCAGGAGGCCGTGATGCTGGCGCATTACGCCTCCTGAAGTGCCCGCGCGATCAGCCCCGGCGCGGGAACCAGCGTTCGGCCACCGCGCCCGGATCGTAGCGCAGCGGCGAACGGAACGTCATGAACTCGACCCAGGTGCCCCAGGGGGTCTGTCCGAACCAGTTCTGATTACCTTCGCCCACTTCGTTGAAACCCAGGTCGAAAGCGCCCTTGCCCAGCATCATGCCGCCCGCCTTTTCGAAGCGCGCACCGGCCTCGGCGATGTCATCGACGATCACGCTGAAGTGGACGAGGCCCATGTCGTTGATCCCCGCGGCCTCGCGCCGGCCGTAGCCTTCCAGCTCGAAGATCTCGATGTTGGGGCCGTTGGCGAACCGGATCTGGCTCGCGGCCAGCATCTTGGTGCCCGGCTTGAGCGCGTTGATGTGGCCGACCTGCGCCGCCGTGGCGGGCGGATCGCTCTTCTTTATGTGGGTGTAGAGCAGCGTCGCATCGAAGGCTTCGGTGAGAAAACGCAGCGCTTCGTCATGATCGGGCACGGTCATCGCGACATGTTCGATCCCGTAGAAATTCGAAAGCCCCGTCTGCGGCGCACGGCCGGTCACCGCCTCCCCCAGCGGGTACCCGTCGAGCGCCTCGGGCAAGTCCATCACGAGCACCAGACAGGGCGCCTTCGCGGCGTCTCCCCCCTCGCCATGGCTCGGCTTGGGCGCGATCGGCGAGGCCACACTGTACAACCGGCGCTTTCCATCGATGAACAACCCGGCAGGCCGGGAGAGACGCGCATCACGCACCAGATCGCGGCGGCTGCCATCGGCGAACAGCACCGCAACGCCGTGGTCCTGGGGATCGCACAGGTAGAGGTTGCCCTGCGTGTCCATCGCCGAACCGCCGATCCCCGGCGCGCTGGCGATCGGCTCGATCAGGCTGACGAGCCTGGCATCGTCGAACCGTGGGTTGGCCAAAGCGGCGGTCGCGATACGGCGCACCGCGCCATCGGGCGCGAGGACGTAAAGCCAAAGTCCATCCGCGCTAAGCTCGATCCGGGCGCCCTTCACGAGCGCATCGCCCTGGCCCGAAAGGCGCCGGATGGTCCGGTTGGCAACAAGATCGTGGACGATGATCGCGCCCAGGCCCGCATCGGTCACGTAGAGCATCTGGTCGTGGATGCGCAGATCGCCCAGGCGTGCGCCCGACGGCAGGATGTCCGCCGCAAAGCGCAGGACGCTCAGAAGGCTTCCGGTGCGCGGATCGAACCGGATGAGCTTCTGCGCGCCGGCTTGGGGCTCCCGACCGTCGGCCGTGCCCTGATCGACCACCCACAAGGTCCCATCGTCGAAGACGTGGAGCGCGTTGACCATGACGAAAGCATCGACACCGCTCGCCCCCGGCGTCCACGCGTTCCACGCGCCACCGGGGAACGGCGCCAGCGTGCCATCCTCTTCCACCCGTACGACCGAAGGCGTCGCGGCATCTTGGGAGAGACGCGGCAGGCCCAGGAACAGCGTCCCTGCCGGATTCACCGCAATTGCATTGACAGGCGATGGCGAACGTGTGGCGATGCGAAAATCGGCCGCCTGCCCTGCCGCCGGCGCGCGGCCGGGACCGGAGGGCGTCTGCGCAGCGAGCGAGGCGTTCATGGGGAGGACCGATGCGGAAAAAGTGAGGCCAGCCAGCGCGGTGCGCCGGGTCAGAGAAGGAAGTTCAACCATGAGCGTATAATCGCAGGTTTCGTCGCCGTGATCCTTGCCCTTTTGGCAACAATGTATGGCGCAAGTTTCGTGAGCCAAGTCAATGCAAGGTGCCTTAGGAGCCCAGCGCATGAATCGTAAGAACGAGAAATCGGCGCTCGGACGCCGAAAATTCCTGGCGCTTGCCCCGACCGGAGCGGTGGCGGCCGCAGCCGGAGCCGCGCTCCTCGACAGCGAAACGCGCCATGACACCCGCCTGTCGCAGGACGCCCTTCCGCCCCTGGTCGCCGACAGCTACCTGACCGATGCGGAAAAGGCGCTCGTGAGCGCGGTGTTCGACCGGCTGATCCCGGCCGACGACGCCGCGCTCGGCGCCAGCGATGCGGGCTGCGTGGCCTTTCTCGACCGCCAGCTCGCGGGCCCCTGGGGCCTGGCGGCGACGCGCTACCGGGCTGGCCCCTTCAAGCCGGGCACGCCCGAACAAGGCGACCAGTCCCCGTTCACCCCGCGCGAACGCTACCGCAGCGGGCTCAAGGCGCTCGAGACGCGCTGCACGAAGAGCGAAGGCAAGGGCTTCGCGCAGATCGCCCCCGAACGGCAGGACGCTTTCCTCCAGGACATGGAAGCGGGCCGCCACGGCCCCGATGGCAAGGCCTTTTTCGAAATGATGCTTCAGAACGTGCGCGAAGGCTATTTCGCCGACCCGCTCTACGGCGGCAACAAGGGCATGACCGGCTGGAAGCTGGTCGGCTTCCCCGGTGCGCGCTACGATTACCGCGCCGAGATCGATCGTCCCGGCGCGGACCTTGGCCTCGCGCCGATCAGCCTCATGGATCGCGGCTGATGAGCGGGACCAAGACACGCGAAAAAGCCGACGTCGTGATCGTCGGCCTGGGCTGGTCGGGCTCGCTGATCGCCGAGGAGCTGACCCGCGCCGGGCTTAACGTGGTGGCGCTCGAACGCGGCAAGTGGCGCGATACCGCAACCGACTTTCCCCCGGCCATCGACATGGACGAACTGCGCTGGGCCACCCGGCGCGGCATGATGCAGCCCCAGGCCGTGGAAACCGTCACCTTCCGCAACAACTCCGAGCAGGAAGCCCTGCCCGTGCGCGAATGGAACTGCTTCCAGTTCGGCTGGAACGTGGGCGGCGCGGGCACGCACTGGGCGGGCATGACCTGGCGTTTCAATCCGTGGGACTTCGAAGTCGGCAGCAAGGTGCGCCAGCGCTACGGCCAGGCCGAGACGACGCCGGGCCTCCAGTTGCAGGACTGGGGCATCACTTACGACGAGCTTGAACCCTATTACGACCGCTTCGAGAAGATTGCGGGCACTTCGGGGACCGCGGGCCATCTCAACGGCTCCATCAAGCCCCACGGCAACCCCTTCGAAGGCAGCCGCTCGTCCGAATACCCCACGCCCGCGCTCAAGGACACGCGCTGGATGGGCATGTTCCGCGAGACGACGACCGCGATGGGCTATCACCCCTTCACGATCCCTGCGGGCAACATCTCGTCCGAATGGACCAATCCGCTGGGCGTGCGCATGGGCCCTTGCACCTACTGCGGGTACTGCGAGATGTTCGGGTGCGGCAACTGGTCGAAGTCGAGCCCGCAAGCCTGCGTGCTCCCGGCACTGACCGGCCGCGACAATTTCACGATCCTTGCCGAAGCCGAAGTGCTCCACGCCACGCTGGCCGAGGACGGCAAGACCGCCAAGGGCGTGGTCTTCATCGACGCCAACGGCCAGCGCTGGGAACAGCCGGCCGACATCGTGATCTTCACCGCCTACCAGATCGACAACATCCGCCTGCTGCTGCTCTCCAAGATCGGCAAGCCCTACGACCACAAGACCGGCACCGGCGTCGTCGGACGCGGCTATGCCTACCAGACGATTTCGGGCGCCAACCTGTTCTTCGACGACGAGCGCTTCAACCCGTTCATCGGCGCAGGCGCGCTGGGCGTGCAGATCGACGATTACAACGCCGACAACTTCGACCATGCGGGCCTGGGCTTTGTCGGCGGGGCGGGCATCATGGCCTTTTCCACCAACGGACGCCCGATCGGCATGGCCGACAGCGTGCCGCAGGGCACCCCGCGCTGGGGCGCGAAGTGGAAACAGGCCTACGCCAAGAGCTACCAGACTTCGGCGACGATCTTCAACCAGGGCACCAGCTTCGCGCATCGCGACGTGTTCGCGGACCTCGATCCGACCTACACCGATCGCCACGGCCAGCCGCTGCTGCGCGTGACGTTCGACTACAACGAGAACGATCGCCGCATGGCCAAGTACACCATGGATAAGGCGGTCGAGATCGGCAAGAAGGCGGGCGCGAGCCGGATCGAGCCGTTCAATTCGGCCGAAGGCGCCAACACTCCTTACGACCAGCGCTCCACCCACACCACCGGCGGCGCGGTAATCGGCGCCGATCCGGCGACCAGCGCGCTCAACCGCTACGGGCAGACCTGGGACGTGCACAACGTCTTCGTGGTGGGCGCCTCGAGCTTCCCCAACAACGGCGGCTACAACCCCACGGCGACGGTGGGTGCGCTCGCCCTCTATTGTGCCCGCGGCATCATCGAGAAGTACCTCGACACGCGCGGCCCGCTGGTGGAGGCCTGACCCATGAAGCGCAGCACCAAGATCGGCGTAGGCGCCGTTGCCCTGGCCGCCATCGCCGTGGTTGGCGCGCTGACCGTGCGCGCCAACGATGCGAGCGCGGACGATGCCGCCGACAACACCGTCAAGACGGCCGACGCCGCGCCGCTTGATCCCGCCGCCGTCGCGCGCGGGCACCAGCTTGCCGTCGCGGGCGACTGCGCGGCGTGCCACACCGCACCGGGCGGCAAGCCCTATGCGGGCGGCCACGAACTGCAGACCCCGTTCGGCACCATCGTCTCCACCAACATAACTCCCGATCGCGACACCGGCATCGGCAACTGGACCGAGCGCGACTTCTTCAAGGCGGTGCGCCACGGCCAGGCGCCCGAGCACATGCTCTATCCGGCGATGCCCTATACCGCCTATGTCCAGATCACCGATCGGGACATGCACGACCTGTGGGCCTATTTCCGCTCGATCGCACCGGCCAAGGCCAGCGGCAAGGAAACCAGCCTGCCCTTCCCGTTCAACATCCGCCTTGCGGTGTCGGGCTGGAACCTGCTGTTCTTCGACAACCGCCCCTTCGTGCAGGACAACACCAAGTCGGCGCAGTGGAACCAGGGCCATTACCTGACCGACGTGCTGGGCCACTGCGGCACCTGCCACACCGGCAAGAACGTCCTCGGCGGTGACAAGAGCGGCACTTATCTTGCGGGCGGCACGCTGCAGAACTGGCACGCGCCCGACCTGACCGCCAGCCCCGCGACCGGCCTTGCCGCGTGGAGCCAGGAGGACATCGTCACGTACCTGCGCACCGGCTCGAACCGCCATGCGGTCGCGGCGGGACCGATGGCCGAAGCGGTCGAGGAATCGACCCAGCGCATGACCGATGCCGAACGCCAGGCCATCGCGGGCTATCTCAAGTCGCTTCCCGCCCACACCACCGCCACGCAGCAGCCGCTTGCCGCAAGCGATCCGGCGATGGTGCGCGGCAAGGTGATCTTCGAAGCCTCGTGCAGCGCCTGCCACACCGCGACCGGTCAGGGCATCGCCGGCATGGCCACCCATCTTGCCGACAATTCGGCCGTGCGCTCCGACGATCCGGCCAGCCTGATCCACGTCGTCCTCGACGGCGCGCGCGCCGCGCGCACGCAGGCCAACCCCACCGGAGCCGGGATGCCCTCCTACGCCTGGAAGCTCGACGATGCGGACGTCGCCGCCGTGCTGACTTACGTGCGCAACTCCTGGGGCAACGCGGCCAGGCCGATCACCTCTGGCGACGTCGCCGACGCGCGCAGGAGCCTTGGAGCGCGCAAGGCGCTGTGACAGGGTTGCGGCCACACCCCCGATCCGCTCCGCCGGGGCGCGCCGCAACGAAGGCTTCCTGATGGTATCCAGTCCCACATCCCCCGCGACCGATCCGAAAGCCAGTGTGGCGCTTTCGCTGCTGGTCGCGGGGACGTTCTTCATGGAAAATCTCGACGCGACGGTCATCACCCCGGCGGTGCCGATGATGGCCCGTAGCTTCGCGCGCGCGCCGGTCGACCTGAACCTGGGCATCAGCGCCTATATGCTGACGCTCGCCATCTTCATTCCCGCCAGCGGCTGGATCGCCGAGCGCTTCGGTGCGCGGCGGATCTTCGCGCTGGCCATAGCCGCGTTCTCGCTCGCCTCGCTGGCCTGCGCGCTGGCCCCCAACCTGCCCGCCTTCGTCGCCGCGCGCATCGCGCAAGGGATCGGCGGGGCGATGATGGTCCCGGTCGGACGCCTTGTCGTGCTGCGCGCCACGCCCAAGGACGATCTGGTCCGCGCCATCGCCACGCTGACCTGGCCCGCGCTGATCGCGCCGGTACTCGGGCCGCCGGTGGGCGGATGGATCGCCGAACACGCCGACTGGCGCTGGATCTTCCTGCTCAATCTGCCGCTCGGACTGGTCGCGCTCCTGCTCTCGCTCCGGCTGGTGCCCGAAAGCCGCGGCAAGGATGGCTGCGAACCGTTCGACTGGACCGGTTTCGCGCTGTGCGGGGCGGGCCTGCTGGCGGTGATGATGGCCGTCGAAGCGCTGGGCCGCGGGACGAGCGACATCTGGCCCCTGGCCGGGGCAACGCTTGTCGGAGGGGGGCTGATCGCGCTCGCCTGGCGGCACATGCAGCGCGTTCGCGCACCGATGCTCGGCCTGGGTGCCCTCGCCCATCCCACCTTTGCGGTGACGATCTGGGGGGGCACGCTGTTTCGTATCGGGGTAAGCGCCGTGCCCTTCCTGGTTCCGCTCATGCTGCAGATCGCACTGGGCTGGAGCGCCTCGCGCGCCGGGCTGATGCTGATGGCGGTGTTCGCCGGAAACCTGACGATGAAGCCGCTGACCACCGGGGTCATGAACCATCTGGGCTTTCGCACGGTGCTGCTTGGCAACGGACTGCTCAACGCGGCGAGTATCGCGGCCCTGGCACTCATCGCGCAGACGAGCCCCACATGGCTGATCGCCGCGATCCTGTTCGTCAGCGGTATGACCCGCTCGATGCAGTTCACCGCGCTCAACACGATCGCCTTTGCCGATGTCGAACAGGAAGGCATGAACGATGCCAACACCCTGTTCTCGACCGTCATGCAACTGGGTATCGGGCTGGGTATCGCGGTGGGCGCGCTCGCCTGGCGGGCGGGACAGGCGCTGTTTGACGCCCCGCCCGTCGCCGCGTTCCATGCCGCCTTCGTGATCGTCGCGCTCGTCTCGCTGGCCGGGCTGCTCGATGCCCTGCGGCTTGCCCCGGCGGCGGGCGAGCGTGTTCTCAAACGCACGTAAGAGCGCTCGATCAGAGGGCATCGGATCGAGCGCGCTGGACGTTCGTTCCTTGCGCCGCCCCCAAGAGTTTAGCCCCGGCCCGCACCCTGGGCGGCGTGGACAAATTCGAACGCCCGGTTTCGCCCGTTTGCGGACGGTGTGGTGAACCCACCCCTTCCGGCCAGGTCCCTTCGGCCCCAAGCCTACCGGCCCTTCCGCCAGATCCATCCACGCGCTATTCGCCGAACTTGAAGCGCAGGCCAAAGCCGAAGTAGCGCCCCTCGTCGCGCACATCGACCGGGTAATAGGCCCCGTAGGCGTACTGGTTGTAGTTGCGGAACGGGTGCGCGAGGATATTGCTCACGTCCGCAGTGACCGTGAACCGGCTGTTCAGATCGTAGCTGACCGAGACGTCCAGCCGGTCGCGCGCGCGGGTGCTTACCCCGGTAAACTGGCCGTTGTCCGCATCCTGGCGATAATAGTTCACCCAGTCCGAGCGCCGATTGTACGAAAGCCGCGAGGTGACACCGTACTTCTCGAAAAAAATCGCCGCGTTGTAGGTCCACTTCGACACGTTCGGAATGGTCACGAAGGGACCGTCGTAGGTGAAGCTTGCGGCATCCGCATCGTAGACCGGCAGGCGGTTCTTGCCGTCGAGGTAGGTCATGTTGCCCTGCACGCCCAGCCCGTCGAAAGGTGCGGGCAGGAAATCGAAGAAGGTCTGCGCGTTGAGCTCGAAACCCTTGATTCGCCCCTGTCCGGCGTTCAGCGGCTGGCTGATCTCGAGCAGGCCGTAGGCCGGGTCCTCGATGCGACGGGTGTAGTTGTTGATGAAGCCGAAGAGCTTGCGATAGAACACCGCCGCACTGACAAAGCCTGTCTTGGAAAAGTAATATTCAAGGCTGACGTCGTAGTTCGTCGAGGTGAGCGGCTTGAGATCGGGATTGCCTCCCGAACCGTAGGCGTTGGGCTCGGCCGGCAGCGAGGGATCGACCGGCGCGGTCGGATCGAGCCGGTTCTGGGTGATGAACAGCGCCGGGTTGAGCGCCGAGAAGTCCGGCCGCGTGCGCGTCTTGGTGTAGCCCAGCCGCAGCTGCAATTCGGGCGTCAGCTTGATGCGCATGCTCGCGTTGGGCAGAAAATCCATGTAGTTCTGCTTGGTCGAACGCGGCGTCTTGACGACGGTGCAGTCATCGTCATCCGCATTGGGAACGCAGATGTTCGACGTCCCGGAATAGCGCCCCGCGGTGTTCACCGCGCGCAGCCCGATCACCCCGTCCACGTCGACCAGCCCCAGGTGGAAGCGGTACTTGCCCTGGAGATAGGCCGCGTAGCTCGCCTCGGTCGCATCGAAGCGATTGGCCGGGTCGAGCGTGACCTGCTCGGTCGAGAACGCCTCCATCGCGTCGAGGTAGCCCTGGTCGTCCGGATTGGCCGCGACGAGCTGTTGCAAGGCCTCATAGGTATATTGCCGCAGGGCCGCGTGGGCGTTGACGATATTGCCCCGCGCGGGCGCGAGATACTGCGTGAAACCTTGCGCGCCCCCTCGAAACGGATCGGCGGTCAGCGACAGCGCGCCGCTCGGCAGGTCGGTCAGCGGTACCTCCAGCGGCACCGTCCAGCCATACCGCGAACCCTGCGTCAGCGCGGCATCGCGATCGGTCAGGCGAAAGCCCGTCTCCAGCTTGGGCAGGAAATCCCAGCCGGTGTCGAGATCGATGTCGGTGCGCCACTGGATACCCGAACCACTCGCCTTGTAGAGACGCTCGTAGTAGCCGCGCCAGTAGTAGTGGCTCGGGTCCTGGATATCGTAATCGACCAGGCTGAACGCGGCCCCGCCGTCCTTGTCGAAGTCGACCTGAACCGTGGGCGCTTCATCGAGGATGGAATCGAGGCTCCAGTTGCGTGCGGTGTAGCGGCTCGTGGTCCAGGCGAAATCGGTCGAGATCGTCGCCCGCCCGGTTTCCCACTTCGCACCGACGGCGAGCTGGTAGGTGTTGGTCGAATCCTTGCCCGTCGAGCGGTAGATCTCGGGCGGATAGCCCCCGCTCTTGGTAAAGCTCTTTACCTGGTTTGTCCCCTCGAGGAGAACCACGTCATCGTACTGCGGTATGGTGTCGCCATAGCCGCGCAGGTCGATGTTGAAATTGTCCGCATAGCCCTGACCGCGGTAGCCCTGGAAGATGCCGTCGACGTACATCTCGAACGTGCTCGTCGGCGCCCATTGCACCGAGAAATTGCCCGAGGGACGGCGCCGGGTGCCGCCCGCGTTGTACAACCCCACGCTGTAGGGGAACACGAATTCGCCCAACCCGTCGGGAGTCACCTGCGATTCCGGGCTGACCGTGGTGATCGACTGGTTGTTGTAGCGCACGCCGTTGTAATAGGTCGATTGCGCGAAGGTCGCGTTGAGCAGGATGCCGATCTCGCCGTCGCCCAGTTGCCAGCGATCGGAAAAGAGGATGTTGCCCGAAGGGTCGAACTTGCGGCTCTGGTCGTTGTAGGTGCCACGAAGCCCGCCGGCCAGCACCATGCGCTTGAAATCGAACGGGCGGCGCGTGCGCACGTTGACGAGCCCGGCAAGCCCCGGCTCGATGATGTCGGCGGTACCCGACTTGTAGACCTCGATCCCGGCGAGCGCCTGCGCCGGGAAATCCTGAAGCTGGACACGGCGCAGTTCGGCGGTGAAGATCTCGCGCCCGTTGTACGAAGTTGCAATGTCGGGCAAGCCACGAATGAGCACCCCGTTGGCCTCGTCGCCGTACCGCGTGACCTGGACCCCGGCGATGCGCGCGATGCTTTCGGCGGCGGTGTCATCGGGCAACTTGCCGATGTCCTGCGCGACGATGGCATCGACGATCGCATCGGAATCGCGCTTGATCGCCTGCGAGGTTTCCAGGCTTTTGCGCAGACCCGAAACGACGATCAGGTTCTCGATTTCCTCCGGGGTCAGGTCTTGCGAGGCGGTGTCCTTCGTCTCCGAAGGCGCGGAGCTTTCATCCGTGGCCCGTGCCTTCGCGTCGCCATCCTGATCCTGTGCGAAGGCCGGGGCCGCCAGCCCTGCCAACGCGATCGGTGCCGCCGCGAGCATCAACGAAAATCGCTGCATGTCGCTCTCCCAATGTTACAGACTTTTGCTTATTTGTCGTACTTAATATGCTTAGAATTTCCCAGCAACAAGCAAATTTTTACATTACATTGAACTTTATTGGCAAATTATAGAGGTATGGTCTATTTTATGTCAGACATTTAATCGAGAATTCCACACACTCCCCGCCTTAGCGTCGCGGGTCCTGCTTGCGCCCGGATGCCCGCCGCTCTCACGCGGGAGGTCCGGCGCGGATCAGGGATGGGTCGGGTGCGTTTCACCGTCGAGCCAGGTCGCCTCACGCAGCACGCGCAGCCGATCCCCCTCGTCGCGCATCTCGTAAAGCTTGCCCCGCGCGTTGTGAAACGGGCGGTGAAGCACCATCATCAGCTGCCCGTCAAAGCGCTCGAACAGCATTCCGTGGCCACTGTCCGCGCGCACCAGCGGTTCAAGTTGCCGCCAGGGCCCTTCGAGCTTGCCCGAGGCCGACTGCGCCAGCGCCTGGACGTAGCCTTGCGCGTCGTAACTCGACCACAGCATCAGCAACGCCCCGGTCCGGGTGCGAAAGAGTTCCGGCCCGTCGGTCACGAAATTGGCAACCTCGTCCGCCCGCGCAGGGCGCTTCACCCACGGCGCATCGGAGGCTCGGAACAGCGTGATCGCGTCCCCCGCACGCCGCAGCGTGTCGTCCAGCGGCACCGCTTCGATCGTCCCGTCGCCCACCTGCACCCATTCGTGCGCGTAGACGAGCCAGGGGCGGCCATCGGGCGCACGATAGAGCGTGCCGTCAAGCGTCATGCGCGCAGGATCGGCGAGCGGTGCGCCATCGTTCTCGAGCGCGAAGGGACCATCGAGCGATTCCGCGCTTGCCAGCAGCGTGGCCCGCCGGACCGGATGGCGCCCATCATGCGCGGGCAGCGGCGCCGCGTCGTTGTAGAAGGTTGCAAAAAGATACCATCGCCCCTTCCAGCGGTGGACTTCGGGCGCCCAGGCACCATCGTTCGCCCAGCTGTCTTCAGGCAGCGTGAAGACCACCCTGGGACGGGCCCAGTGGGCCAGATCCGGGCTGGTGTAGGCCATGATGCCCAGACGCGAATCCCCCGTCATCGCGGGCAAGTTGGTCGTGTAGAGATGGTACAGGCCCGCCGCCCTGTCCGCGACGATCCACGGATCGTGGAGCGGCATTGCGGGCAAGCGCAAGGGATAGCCCGCCAGAGCCCCGGCGCGCTGAACCGAACCTGGCATGCCAGCGCATCCCGCGCTCAGCGCAAGGCCGAACCCGAGAGACAGCGCAGCGACGCCCCTCGCCAGACGGCGCGCCGCGATCACCATGCGCACGCGTCCTTTACGGGCCTGCGCGTCAGGATCAGCGTCACCACCGAACGCGGCGCCGCCTCCAGGCCCGCCACGCACGCAGCCCCATGCGTGGCATCGGTCAGCACGCGTTGCGCGTGCCAGCCGCTGGGCACGACGATCCGGCGCAGCGCCGGCCCGGCGTTGACGTGAACCAGGACCAGCCGCTGCTGATCGGGCGAAAGCGCACCGACCGTATCGGGATCGTCGACCCGCACCAGCGCATACCCCGGCGCGATGTAGCGGCTGACCTGCGCCATGACCCAGTACTTGCGGGTCAGATGGAGGACGTGGGCAGCGTCATCACCGGCGCTCAGGTCGGCCTTGATGAGCCCCCAGTTCGATCCTTTCGCACCGCCGCGCGCGCTCACGGTCTCGACCGCCTGCCAGAACACCCAGGCCGACGGTTCGAGCCGACGCAGGTCGCCCACGACATGCTCGGCAAAGGCCAGCGGCGAGGCCATTCCATCGAAGGATTCCGGATCGCCCGGCACATCCGCGCCGACCCGCAAGTAAGGCGCAATGCCCGGCGCGTTGCCGCCGCCGATATTGTAGCGCGCGATCGAAAAGGCCAGTCCATCGTGCCCGAACAGCCGATCGGCCAGCGCCTCGCGCTCAGCTCGCGGCCAGCCACCCGTAACATGCGCGAACCAGGCCAGCGCCGTCCCCCAGCCTTCGAATACGGGGCCCGGATACACCAGATCGGGGGTCAGCGTATGTGTTAGCGCACCATCGCGAGCAGCCCGCCGTCCACAAGCGCGGGGGCCAAGCCTGTGCCTTACGCCAATTCCGGTCATTCCCGTGACCTCCCTCACCCTCGCAGCCGCGCCGGTTTCCCCGGTCAAAAATGGTCTGCACGATGCCGTTCTGCGCATGTCCGGCGAACGGGCTACCCATCCGCATTCCCGGCTGTGAATCTATTTGTACGACAATAACGGAGAGTTGCCGGACGTCAAGACAACGCACAAAAACACAACAATAGCGAAGCTTGGTGACTGTAAATCAGGCATAATCTTATTCAGAAAAAAATTATTCTTCGTATTTTTTCGCACCCACGATCACCCGCTTCTCGGATGGATCCGGCTGCAAGGTTGCCAGAGCGACCTCGGTGTCACGCCGCGCGTGTTCGATCAGGACCACCGCCGCTTCACGCGCAGCCGGACCATCGGCGTTGGCGATCGCCTCGAACAACGCCCGATGCTCCTCGAGCGAATCGCGCGGATTGCCGAACCGACGCACCTTGAAATGCGTCGTCCAATGCACTGCGGCGCAGATCGAAGCCGAAAGATTGGCGATCAGTTCGTTGCCCGTCGCGTCCAGAATGGCGGCGTGAAACCGCTCGTCGGCCTGCTGCCCCTCAGCCACACGGAGCGTAAATTCTGCCATTTTTTCCAAGGCATAACCCATTTCCGAAAGGTGGCGCGCGGTGCGCATCTGCGCGGCCATCTCAGCCGCTGCAGGCTCGACCACCATGCGCAGGGCAAACAGGTCGCGTACGAATTTCTCGCTCGGCTCGCTCTCGAACATCCACTCCAGAAGGTCGGGGTCGAGCATCGACCAATGGCGTCGCTCGCGCACGCGGGTGCCGATCTTGGGGCGGCTTTCGACAAGCCCCTTGGCCGCCAGCATGCGCACGGCTTCGCGCACGACGCTGCGCGAAACCCCCATTTGCTCGGCAATTTCAAATTCGCCGGGCAACTGCGCGCCAGGAACGTATCCCCCCGTGACAATCGCGACACCAAGCGCCCGAGACACTTTGTAGTTGGCCGGTTCACGGCGTTTTTGCGCGTCCTGCACCTGCGCGGCTCCTGAATTTCATGTCCATGATCTGGGCGTCTATGTAGATGCCAGCAAGAATGGCGCAATAAAAGTTGCAAAATTGCCCGGTTGATTTCCGAGATCGGACAAATATTGTCAGACAAGTAAATCGCAAGAGCGATTCAGATCAGGGAGAGGACCATGGGTTGGCAGACCTTGGGCACAATGGGCATGACCCTTTGCGGTGCATCGCTATTCGGATTGACCGCCCAGGCCTTGGCGCAGCGAGACCCTCGCGTGGAACCGGTGCAAGTCGATGCCGCGCGTCCCGATTGGGAAAACCCGGCGGTGATCGAACGCGGACGGCTGCCCGCGCACGCCACCAGCTTTCCGTTCGAAAGCCGGGACCTTGCGCTCAAGGACGATAAAGCGGCATCGAGCCGCTACCTGAGCCTGGATGGAACATGGAAATTCCAGCTCTCGAGCGACGCCGACAAGCGGCCACGCGATTTTGCAGCGCCCTCTTACGATGTCTCCGGCTGGGCCGACATTCCGGTCCCGGCCGACTGGCAGGCGCACGGTTTCGATCAGGCGCGCTACAACAACATCACCTACCCCTTCCCCGCCGACCGGCCGCTGATCCCGCACGCGACCAACCCGGTCGGCTCGTACCGGCGCGCGGTCACGCTCCCGGCGGGCTGGGCGGGCCAGAAGGTGATCCTGCATATCGGGGCAGCGGGTTCGGCCTATTATGTCTGGGTAAACGGCAAGCCGGTCGGGTATGCGCAGGATTCCAAGCTGCCCAGCGAATTCGACGTGACCGCACAGCTCCACGCCGGCCCGAACACCATTGCCATCCAGGTCCTGCGCTGGTCGGACGGCAGCTACCTCGAAGATCAGGATTTCTGGCGGGTTTCGGGCATCGAGCGGTCGGTCTATCTCTTCGCCGCACCCCCGACGCGGGTGGAAGACATCTTCGTGCACGCCGGGCTCGACAGCGCCTATCGCGACGGACAGCTGGCCACCGACCTCGCGATCAGCGCGGGATCGGCCGTGACCGCGCGCATGACGCTGCTCGACGAGGGCACACCGCTGGTGCACCGCGAGCAGGCGCTGGCGGCGGCCGCGGCCCCGCGCCGCATCACCCTTTCGGCCCAGGTTCCCGGCGTGCGCGCCTGGAGCGCCGAAGCGCCCCATCTCTATACGCTGCTGGTCGAACTGCTCGACCGCCAGGGCCAGGTGATCGAGGCCAGCGCGCGCGCCATCGGCTTTCGCACGGTGGAGATCCGCAACGGCCTCGTCAGCGTCAACGGCAAGCCGGTCACGATCCGCGGCGTCAACCGCCACGAGCATGACCCGCAGACCTTTCACGTCATCTCGCACCAATCGATGGAGCGCGACATCCGGCTGATGAAGCGCAACAACATCAACGCCATCCGCACCTCGCACTACCCCAACGATCCCTACCTCTACACGCTGGCGGACCGCTACGGGCTCTACGTCATGGACGAGGCCAACATCGAAAGCCACGCGTACATGGACTACGCGAACCGCCACCCCGAACAGCGCGCGCGCTACCAGCTCGGTTTCGATCCTGCCTGGGAGAAGGCCCACGTCAGCCGGGTGGTCAACATGGTCGAGCGCGACAAGAACCACCCCTCGATCCTGTTCTGGTCGCTGGGCAACGAGGCCGGGATCGGCCCCAATTTCGAAGCGGCCGCCAAGGCCGCGCGCGCGCGCGATCCCGGTCGCCTCATCAGCTATCTGGGCTGGGGCACCTGGGACGGCATCGCCGATCATCGTCCCAACTGGTACGCGGACATCTACGCGCCGATGTACGATCCGGCGGTCAAGATGGAAGACTATGCCACCAACTGGAATTTCAAACAGCCCATGATCCAGTGCGAATACGCGCACATGATGGGCAATTCGGGCGGCGACCTGGAGGAATACTGGGCCACCATCCACGCCCACCCGGACAAGCTGCAAGGCGGTTTCGTGTGGGACTGGGTCGACCAGTCGATGGTTCGCTATACCAAGGACGGGCGGCGCTATTGGGGCGACGGCAGCGAATATGGCCCCAATCCCGGTGGCGACATCGAATTCGGCGACGGCCTGCTGCAATCCGATCGCACGCCCAATCCCGCGCTCTACGAAGTGCGCAAGGTCTATGCGCCGATCGACTTCACCGCCTTCGATGCCGCAAGCGGCACACTGACGATCACCAACCGGCATGATTTCGTGGATCTTTCGGGCTTCACATTCGAATGGGCGCTCGACGAGGATGGCGTGCGCGTTGCCGGAGGCACGCTGGCTCCGCAGGACATCGCCGCGCGCCATTCCGGCACCGTCACCGTGCCCTACGCCGCGCATCCCCGCCAGGCGGGCCATGAATACATCGTCACCGTGACGGCGCGGGCCAAGGAGGGTGCGGTGCCGCTGGTCGCCGGCGGCACGGCGATCGGATGGCAGCAGTTCATCGTCCAGCCCGCAGCGGGTCTGGTGCCGGGACGCCTCCCCGTTTCAGCCGCCAACGCCCCCGCCGCCGCCGGAGCGGCGCGCGTGACGATCGATCGGGGCAAGCAGCGCATCGTGCTCTCCACGGGCTCAACCAGCCTCGTGGTGGAGCGGGCGAGCGGGCTTGTCGCGCACCTGACGGACAACGGGCGCACGGTCGTCTCGGGCGGCGCGCCCAATTTCTGGCGCGCGGTAACCGACAACGACATCGGCATCGGCACCGACCGGGAACTGGCGGTCTGGAAGACGCTGAGCGAGCAACGTCGCGTGACCCAGATCGCCGTGAGCCGGACCGGAGCGGGCGCCACGATCCGCGTGGTCTACCAGCTTGGCACCGGGCAGGCGCGCTTCACCACCACCTACACGCTCAACGCGGACGGGACGCTCGACGTTGCGGGCACGCTCGATCCGCTCGACAGCCGCCTGCCCGCGCCGTTCCGGGTCGGCTTCGCGTTCGATCTTCCGGCCGACTATGATGCGGTCGAATGGTACGGGCGCGGCCCGCACGAAAGCTATGTCGATCGCAAGAGTTCGGCCGCCATCGCGCTGTGGCGCGGGGCCCTGGCCGATCAGTATCACGACTATATCCGCCCGCAGGAGACCGGCAACAAGGTCGACGTGCGCTGGATGGAAGTGAGCGGGAGCGCCCGTGGCCTGCGCGTCGAGGGCAACCGGCCCCTGATGATGAACGCGCTCGCCTTCCCTTATTCCGACTTGTTTCGCCAGGCCCCCGGCACCCGCAAGTCGACCGATATCGTGCCCCGCGACCACGGCACCCTGCTGGTCGACGGCGCGCAGTGGGGCGTGGGTGGCGACACCCAGTGGAGCCAGTTCGGCAAGCCGCTGGCGCCCTACCAGGACACCAAGGGAGAGCGCCGCGTGGCGTTCCGCCTCAGCCCCTTCGAGGGCGCGGGCACCACGCCGCAACGGGCCCGCAGCGCCCGTGAAACGGAGGAAAATTGATGCGACATCTCAAGCACAGGCTTTTGGCGCTGGCGTTGGCGGCGCCCGTGCTCACCCCGACCGTGACCTGGGCCGAGCCCCGGGCCTTGCCCCAGGGCATGGCCCGGACCCAGGTCACGGTCCACGCGGACACTCCGGCGCCGATCTTCGACAAACGCCTGTTCGGCCAGTTCGCCGAACATCTGGGCACAGGGATCGAGGACGGCATCTGGGTCGGCAAGGACAGCGCGATCCCCAACACCGAGGGCTACCGCACCGATGTGCTCGAGGCGCTCAAGGCGCTCAAGGTGCCCGTCGTGCGCTGGCCGGGCGGCTGCTTTGCCGACGAATACCACTGGCGCGAGGCGATCGGAAATCCGGCCAGCCGCAAGGTCAAGATCAACACCCACTGGGGCTATGTCGCCGAGAACAATGCCTTTGGCACCCACGAGTTTCTGAATTTCGCCGAACGGCTCGGCGCGCAGCCTTATGTCTCGGGCAACATCGGCAGCGCGCCGCCTTACGAGATGGCCGAGTGGGTCGAGTACATGACCAGCCCGATCGGCTCGAGCCTGGCCAAGGAGCGCGCCGCCAATGGGCGCGACAAGCCTTGGAAGCTGGCCATGTTCGGGCTGGGCAACGAACTGTGGGGGTGCGGTGGCAACATGCTGCCCGAATACGCCGCCAACCTGACCCGGCGTTACGCAACCTTCGTCAAGGTTCCTGCGGGCGAGCATGTCATGAAGATCGCCAGCGGCGCCAACGACGCCGACTACAACTGGACCGAAGTCATGATGAAGATGGCCGCGGGCAGTTTCGACGGGATCGGCGTGCACTACTACACCATCCCCTACGACTGGAGCCACAAGGGCGCGGCCATCGGCTTCGACGAGGACCAGTGGGCGCGCACGCTGGCCAAGACGCTGCACATGGACGAGCTGGTGACGCGGCACGCGGCAATCATGGACAAGTACGATCCCAAGAAGCGCGTGGCGCTGCTGGTCGATGAATGGGGCACCTGGTACGATCAGGATCCGGGCACGCACCCCGGCTTCCTGCGCCAGCAGAACAGCCTGCGCGACGCGATGGTCGCCAGTCTCAACTTCGACATCTTCGCCCGCCACACCGACCGCCTGCGCGGCGCCAATATCGCGCAGATGGTCAACGTGCTCCAGGCCATGCTGCTGACCGACGGCCCCAGGATGGTCAAGACGCCGACTTATTACGCCTTCGACCTCTATAAAGGCTTCATGGACGGGGCGGTTCTCCCGGTCGACATCCGCACGCACGACTACACCAAGAACGAATGGTCGCTCAAGGCGATCAGCTCGAGCGCGGTCAAGGGCACCGACGGCGTGATGCGCATCGCCCTGACCAACGTCGATCCCGACACGGCCGAGCCGGTCGTCGTCACGCTCGACGGCGCGCACGCGAAGAGCGTGACGGGGCGGATCCTGACCGCATCGACGATCGATGCGCACAACACCTTCGACGCACCTTCCGCGGTCGTTCCGGCCGCGTTCAAGGGCGCGAAGATCACCGCAGACACGATCACCCTCACGATGCCCGCCAAGTCGATCGTGATGCTCGAACTGCGCTGACCCCATACCCGCACCGCCCCCCTTCCCCAAGCTCGGGAGGGAGCGGGGGCGCGGATGGCGGGTCTGCGAGCGCGAGCACCGGAGCCTCATCGACCCGATGCTGCTTGCCTGGATGGCCGACGCCGCGCCAACGCACGGTTTCGTGCGCAGCCTGTTCCAGCTCCACCTCGTCATCGCGCCCTCGGCGGCGCAGATCGCCGCGCGCAGCCGCACCGAACGCCACGTCTCCGCGCTGGGCCACGCGCTCGAAACGATGGCCGAAAGGACGCTGGAGACACCCGAAGGGCAGCGCGCGGGCGAGGATTTCCACAAGGTGCTGATCGAGGCGACCGGTAACGAGCTGCTGGTCAGCCTCGCGGCCGCGATCGGCGCGGCGGGGGGCTGGCCCCGCTTCCTGCGCCACCGCCCGCCCGGCGACGTCAACGACCCGATCGCACGCCATCGCGCGCTGTTCGAGGCCATCCTGAACCGCGACGGCCTTGCCGCGTTTGCCGCGACCCGCTCGCTCGTGCGCGAGACCGAACGCGCGGCGCTTGCCTTGCTGGGGATCGACAGCACCTGAACCCGCGCGCCCGCGCCCCAGCCCGAGCAATCCCGTGTCCGCTCCTCCTTTCGGGAACGGACACGGCAAGGCCGGGAAAGAGGCGGACCACCGCCCCTCCTCCGGCCCTTACCCTTTCGGAAGCGTCCGGCTCAGGCGGTCGCTTCCACCGGCGCGGGCGCATCGCCCGCGGGTGCGACGCGCTCGTCGAAAGCCGCTTCGAAGATGCCGATGATCCCGGCCAGATCGGTCTGCACCGGGTTGGTGAAGCCGCACACGTCCTTGAGCGCGTTCTGGGCAAGCGTGGTGAAGTCCTCGCGCTTGACCCCCAGTTCGCGCAGCGAGCGCGGAATACCCACGATGTCGGCCAGCTTCATGATCGCCGAGATCACGTCGAGCCCGGCAAGATCCGCGTTGGCGGCGCCCAGCAGCGCGCCCACTTCACCAAGGCGTCCGGCCGCAACCTGCATGTTGAAGGCTTCGACATGCGGCAGCAGCAGCGCGTTGCACACGCCATGCGGCAGATTGTAGAAGCCGCCCAGCTGGTGCGCCATCGCGTGGACATAGCCCAGTGAGGCGTTGTTGAACGCCATCCCGGCAAGGAACTGGGCATAGGCCATCATTTCACGCGCCTGCTTGTTGCCCGGCTCGCGCACGGCAACGGGCAGGTACTCGCCGATAAGCGAGATCGCCTTGACCGCGCTGGCATCGGTGAGCGGGGTCGCCGCGGTCGAGACATAGGCTTCCACCGCGTGGGTCAGCGCGTCCATGCCGGTTGCCGCGGTCAGCGAGGCGGGCATACCTTCCATCAGGTCCGAATCGTTGACCGACAGGAACGGCGTGACGTGCCGGTCGACGATCGCCATCTTCACGTGGCGCTCCTGGTCGGTGATGATCGTGAAGCGCGTCATCTCCGAGGCGGTGCCCGCGGTGGTGTTGATCGCCAGCAGCGGAAGCTGCGGCTTGGGCGACTTGTCGAGCCCTTCGTAGTCGGCGATTTCCCCGCCGTTGACGGCGACCAGGGCGATGCCCTTGGCGCAGTCGTGCGACGAACCACCGCCCAGCGAAATCACCAGATCGGCCTTGCAGGCGTGGAGCTTTTCAAGCCCCGCGTTGACGTCGGCCACGGTGGGGTTGGGGTGCACGCCGTCGAACAGCGCACTTTCGATGCCCTGTTCGGCAAGCTTGGCCGCCACCGTGTCGGCCAGCCCGAGCTTGGCCAGCATGGCATCGGTCACGATCAGCGCCTGCTTGAAGCCGAGCCGGGGCAGCTGGGCCATCGCCTGGTCCAGCGCGCCGGGGCCGAGGATATTGTGCGCGGGCATGAAGAATTCGGATACGGTCATGGTGAGCTATTCCTTGGATTGGGGGGAAAGGAAGGCGCGGGTGTCGGGAGAGAGCGCGCCTTCGGTAACCTTAGAAAAAGCCCAGCTTCTTGGGGCTGTAGCTGACCAGCATGTTCTTTGTCTGCTGGTAGTGATCGAGCATCATCCGGTGCGTCTCGCGCCCGATGCCCGACTGCTTGTAGCCACCGAACGCGGCGTGCGCGGGATAGGCGTGGTAGCAGTTGGTCCACACGCGCCCGGCCTGGATCGCCCGGCCGAAGCGATAGCAGGTGTTGGCGTCACGGCTCCACACGCCCGCGCCCAGCCCGAAGAGCGTATCGTTGGCGATCGAGAGCGCCTCGTCGGCGTCCTTGAAGGTCGTCACGGCAAGCACGGGGCCGAAGACCTCCTCCTGGAACAGGCGCATCTTGTTGTGGCCATGGAACACCGTAGGCTGGACGTAGTAGCCGCCCGAAAGTTCGCCACCCAGATCGGTGGCCGCACCGCCCGTCAGCAGCTCGGCGCCTTCCTGCTTGCCGATGTCGACATAGGAGAGGATCTTGTCGCGCTGTTCGGCCGAAGCCTGCGCACCGATCATCGTGGCCATGTCGAGCGGGTTGCCCTGGACGATCGCTTTGACGCGGGCGATCGCGCGCTCCATGAAGCGCTCGTAGATGCTCTCGTGGATCAGCGCACGGCTCGGGCAGGTGCAGACCTCGCCCTGGTTGAGCGCGAACATCACCATGCCTTCGATCGCCTTGTCGAAAAAGTCGTCATCCTCGCGCGCGACGTCCTCGAAGAAGATGTTGGGCGACTTGCCACCCAGCTCGAGCGTCACCGGGATGAGGTTCTGGCTGGCGTACTGCATGATCAGGCGGCCGGTCGAGGTCTCGCCGGTGAACGCGATCTTGGCGATGCGCGGCGAGGAGGCCAGCGGCTTGCCCGCTTCGAGGCCGAACCCGTTGACGATGTTGAGCACGCCGGGCGGCAGCAGATCGCCGACGATGTCGATCCACACCATGATCGAGGCCGGGGTCTGTTCGGCGGGCTTGAGCACGATGCAGTTACCCGCCGCGAGCGCGGGCGCCATCTTCCAGGCGGCCATCAGCAGCGGGAAGTTCCACGGGATGATCTGGCCCACGACGCCGAGCGGTTCGTGGAAGTGGTAGGCGACCATGTCGGCATCGATCTCGCCGATCGAGCCTTCCTGCGCGCGGATCACACCTGCGAAGTAGCGGAAGTGGTCGATGGCGAGCGGAATGTCGGCGGCCATCGTTTCGCGCAGCGGCTTGCCGTTGTCCCAGGTCTCGGCGATGGCGAGCTTTTCGAGGTTTTCTTCCATCCGGTCCGCGATGCGCAGCAGGATGCGCGAACGTTCGGCCGGGGAAGTGTGGCCCCAGGCGTCCTTGGCGGCGTGCGCGGCATCGAGCGCGGCCTCGACATCCTCGGGCTGCGAGCGCGCGATCTCCCCCACCACACGGCCGTTGATCGGGGACAGGTTCTCGAAGTAGCGGCCTGCCTTGGGGGCGACCCAGCGGCCACCGATGAAGTTGTCGTAGCGTTTGGCGAACGGCGCCTCGAGTTCGGACTTCGGGCGACTTTGAACGATGGCATCCATGGCCAATGATCCTCTTCCTGGGGAGTGCAAAAGCGCCATCGCGAGGTGGCGCTTGCCCTCCTACTGGGAGTGCCATGCGCGCAGGAAAAGGCAGGCCCGGAAGATCGCCCCGCCAAAGTGTCTCGATAACGAGACAGATGTTTCGAAAAATCGGTTAGCTGCTCAGAGCTTTAGCCCGGCGCGGGCCATGCGCCGGTAGAACGTCGCCCGGCCGATCCCAAGCAGGCGCGCGGCCTTGCTGGCGTTGCCCTGCGCGCGGGCGAGCGCCTGGCGCAGGACCGTGCGATCGGCCTCGTCGAAGGAGGGCGCCGAGGTCCGGCCCAGCAGCGGGTCAAGCGCGAGCGGAGTTGCCAGCGCCTCGTGCCCGAGCCCCAGTTGCAGGCGGGCACCCCGGCTTGCCCCCACCACCAGATCGTCGCGATCGACCGCCAGCAGCGCGGTTCCCCCCGCCGCCTCATCGGACAGGAACACGATCCGGCTGTCGCGGTAATGGCGGCAGAACAGATCGCGCTCGATCTTGCGCGCGGCATCGCGCACCAGCGCGCCGATCATCTCGGACATCGCCGCGCCCTGATCCTCGCGGTAGGTCGAGGCATCGAGCGCCGCGACGAGACAACCGTGGGCGTCGTGCACGGGCGCATCCATGCAGCTGATCGCGACGTTGCGGCTGGCAAAATGCTGGTCGCGATGGATGATGATCGGCCGGTCCTCGACGAGACAGGTGCCGATGCCGTTGGTGCCCTCCTCGGCTTCGCTCCACCGCGCGCCTTCGACCAGCCCGGCGCGCTCGAACGCCTCGGCGTCGGCCGCGCTTGCCCGTCGTTCGAGCACCACGCCGCTGGCGTCGGTCAGGATCACCGACGATCCCGAAACGCCCACCGCACGAAACAGGCTGTCGAGCACCGGCATGGCGACGTCGAGCATGACTTCATGCTGCGCGCGCAGCGAGGCGAGCGTTTCGCCATCGACCCGCTCGCGCTGGTCGCGCCGTTCGGGATCGAGCCCGTGGCTCAGCACCGAACGGCACCACGAGGCGACGATCGGCGACACGCCCGCCCCGCGGGGCGAGCGAACCGCCTCCAGCACCGCTTCCGCGTGATGCGCCATTGCCTTGCTCATCCAGTCACTCCCAAGCGCAGACGCTCTGCAGGGCAAGTTGCAGGTGGCCTTCCGGCACACCGCTGGCACAGGCCTCGACCCATCCGGTACGCGCCGTCGCAAGCAACTCCCTTCGGGCAGGCCAATCCGGTCGGGGTTACGCAGGCGCACGCGAACCGTTCTCTCGTCCGTGATCGCGATTTTAGGCGCGCGGCGCAGGGCGACGCAAGCCCCCAACGTCCGAACCGTCCAATGGATCACCGCCCCACGACGCCATGACACGGACGCTGGACCCGAGCGCACAGGTATGACATGAATTCATACCATCATGATCGACCTTCAACCCCTGGCCATCCTGCGCGAAATCGACCGGACGGGCAATCTCACCCAGGCGGCCGAACAGCTGTGCCTGACCCAGTCGGCGGTCAGCCACGCCATCCGCCGCTTCGAAGAACGCCACGGGGTCAAGCTGTGGCAGCGCGAGGGGCACAAGCTGCGCTTCACCCTTGCGGGCGAATATCTGCTGGCGCTCGCGCTGCGGGTCCTGCCTCAGCTCGAACACGGGGCCTCGGTGCTGGAAGACTATGCCCGCGGGCGGCGCGGCGCGATCCGGGTGGGGATGGAGTGCCACCCTTGCCAGGACTGGCTGATGCGCGTGGTCGACCCGTTCCTGGCCCAGTGGCCCGATGTTGAACTGGACGTGACGACCGCGTTCCAGTTCGGCGGTCTGGCCGCGCTTCTGGGGCATGAGATCGACCTTCTGGTGACCCCCGACCCGGTCGAGCGGCCTGGCCTCGAATATCGGCCGGTGTTCGACTACGAACTGGTTCTGGCGGTCGCGCAAACCCATCCCCTGGCGCAGAAATCACGGGTCGCCCCGGCCGATCTGGCAAGCGAGGTCCTGATCACCTACCCCGTCTCGCGCGAGCGGCTGGACATCTACACCCGCTTCCTCGTCCCCGCCCACGCCCTGCCGCGCCGCCATCGCACCGTGGAGACGACCGACCTCATGCTGCGCCTCGTCGCATCGGGTCGGGCCGTCAGCGCGACCCCCAACTGGCTGCTGCGCGGGGCCAAGGGGGTCAAGGGCGTGCGCATCGGCGAGGGCATCTTCAAGTCCATTCACCTGGGCCATCGCACCGGCGACATTCCCGGCTATCTCGAAGGCTTCGTACACCTCGCACAAACCGTCGAGGTCTGAGCACCCCTGCGACGAGGCGCCTGCGCTCCCAATCATGACCAGGCATCATGGTTTCGCCAAATATTGTCATTTGAGTTCATGTTTGTTTTGCGGGATTGGGGGCCTCCAGACGGCACGGCCCCATCGGCGCTGGCCTGACCGCCCCGGCCAGCCGTGCCCGGCACACGCCGCGGCGCCTCCACGAACGCACCATCGGACATCCGCTCATGACGACCAGAGACATCACCTTCGCGATCAAGCGCACCCGGTTCGACGAAAACTACGCGCCGGCCAAGGGCACGCGCCTCACCACCAATTTCGCCAACCTGGCGCGCGGCGAATGGCGCCAGGAGAACCTGCGCAACGCGCTGCGCATGATCGACAACCGCTTCAATGACCTCGCCCACTGGGACAATCCCGAAAGCGACCGCTACACTGTCGCGCTTGACATCGTCTCGGCCGAAATGCGCATCACGGGCGCGGAGCAGACGTTTCCGGCGATCGAACTGCTCCATACGACGATCCACGATCGCCAGACCGGCAGGCGGATCGACGGCCTCGTCGGCAACAGCTTCTCCTCCTATGTGCGCGACTACGATTTCAGCGTCCGCCTGCCCGATCACAACAAGGACCGGACCCAGTTCGAGGTACCCGAAAACTTCGGCGAACTGCACGCCAAAGTGTTCAGGGCGCTCCTCGCCGCGCCCGACTTCGCACGGGCCTTCCCCAAGCCGCCGGTGATCTGCCTCAGCGTTTCGGAGAACAAGGTCTATCACCGCAAGGCCAACCGGCACCCGGTCCTGGGCGTCGAATACGCGCCGAACGAGACCTCGCTGACCGAACACTATTTTTGCAAGATGGGCCTGCAGGTGCGCTACTTCATGCCGCCCAAGAGCGTTGCCCCGCTGGCCTTCTATTTCTTCGGTGACCTGCTCAACGACTACACGGCGCTTGAACTCATCGGCACGATCAGCACGATGGAGGCCTTCCAGAAGATCTACCGTCCCGAGATCTACAACGCCAACTGCGTGGCCGGGCCCTGCTTCAAGCCGAGCCTGAAGCACCAGGATTTCTCGAACACCCGCGTCGTCTACGACCGCGAGGAACGCGCCCGCCTGGCGAGCGAACAGGGCCGCTTCACGGACGAGCACCTCATCACCCCCCACCGCGCCTTCCTCGAGCGCTGGGCCGCCCAGCCTGCCCTCTGATCCAAGACGAGACTTCGCTTTCATGAACACGCTCCTCCCCTCCTCGACCGCGGGCAGCCTGCCCAAGCCCTCCTGGCTGGCCGAACCCGAAAAGCTCTGGTCGCCCTGGACGATGGACGGCGAAGACCTCGCCGAGGCCAAGCGCGATGCCTTGCGCATCGCGCTGCTCGAACAGCAGGCCGCCGGGATCGACATCGTCAGCGACGGTGAGCAGACCCGCCAGCATTTCGTGACGACCTTCATCGAGCATCTCTCCGGGGTCGATTTCGAACGCCGTGAGACGGTCACCATCCGCAACCGCTACGAAGCCAGCGTGCCGAGCGTGGTGGGCACCGTTGCGCGCGAAAGGCCCGTCTTTGTCGAGGACGCGCGCTTCCTACGCCAGCAGACCAGCGCCCCGATCAAGTGGGCCCTGCCCGGCCCGATGACGATGATCGACACCCTCTATGACGCCCACTACAAGAGCCGCGAAAAGCTCGCCTTCGAATTCGCGGCAATCCTCAACCAGGAAGCCAGGGAGCTCGAAGCCGCCGGCGTCGACATCATCCAGTTCGACGAGCCCGCCTTCAACGTGTTCTTCGACGAGGTCAACGACTGGGGCATCGCCGCGCTCGAACGCGCGATCGAAGGGCTGCGCTGCGAAACCGCGGTCCACATCTGCTACGGCTACGGCATCAAGGCGAATACCGACTGGAAGAAGACGCTCGGCCCGCAATGGCGCCAGTACGAGCAGACCTTCCCCCGGCTTCAGGCCTCGAACATCGCGATCATTTCGCTCGAATGCCACAATTCGTACGTGCCGATGGACCTGATCGAACTGATCCGCGGCAAGAAGGTCATGGTCGGCGCGATCGACGTGGCCAGCAACACGATCGAGACCCCCGAGGAGGTCGCGGCGACCTTGCGCAAGGCGCTCGAATTCGTCGATGCCGACAAGCTCTACCCCAGCACGAACTGCGGGATGGCGCCGCTCTCGCGCCGTGTCGCGAGGGGCAAGCTCAACGCGCTTGGCGCAGGGGCCCAAATCGTGCGCCGCGAACTCGCCGGAGCGTAACGCGCCGCGCATCCGCCTTGCGATCCGCCGCCGCCCGGCACGGCGGATCGCTGCGCGAGCCTCCCCTCTTTTGCAAAACGGAGCCCCATGCCCGACACCGCCACGCGTGAGCCCTGCGCGCCCGCGACGATTAGCCCCCGCCGCCTGCGCGATTGTTGCGGCCGCTTCACCACCGGCGTCACCGTCGTCACCACCCGCACGGCGCTGGGCGACCACGGCATGACGGTCAGCGCCTTCATGTCGGTCTCGCTCGATCCGCCGCTGATCGCCGTCGCGCTCGACAGCCGATCGCGGATGCTCGCCAGGGTGGGAGTTTCGGGCCGCTTTGCCGTCAGCGTGCTGGCGCAATCCATGCACGAACACGCGCTGCATTTCGCCGGACGCCCGAACGAGGCCTTGCAGGACCTCTTCGAGGAGCGTCACGGCCTTCCCGTGCTGCGCGCAGCGAGCGCGATCATGCTCGCCGACGTCGCGCAGCGGATCGAGGCTGGCGACCACGTCCTGCTCCTTGGCAAGGTCACCCATCTGGAAAGCGATCCGGCCGCGGCGCCCCTCGTCTACCACGCGGGCCAGTTCCACAGACTGGCCGGCTAGGTCCCTTCGGCCCCAAGCCTCCCCCTCCCGCTTGCGGGAGGGGGAGGCTTGGCAGAGCCTCGCGAACCTGGTCGCAGCGGGGTAGGCGCAGGCCAGCCCGAGGAATACGGGTACGGCTCGCGATCATCGCGTTCTGCCAAAAAACAGTCCACCGAGCGCGCAGGCAAGCATGGCAAGACCGGCCGCAAGGAAGGCATCGCTGTAGGAAAGAAGCAGCGCCTGCTTGTGTATCTGCCCGTCGATGAGCGAAAGTGCCGTCGGCCGCAAGAGTTCGCTCGCCTTGCCGGAAAGTGGCTCGTACCGGTCAAGCGGATGGCCTGCGAGAGTCCCGGCGGTGTCGACGATCCGTTCGCGAAAGGCCTGCGACCAACGAAGTCGATACGCAGGGGAATGCGCTAGCCGATCTTGGTAAAGTTGCCCGTGGCGTTGTCGGGCGGCAGCAGTGCGAAGTCGGGCGGCAGCAGTGCGAACTGCGCGCCCGAGGCAGGGGCAAGACTGTCGAGGCGGCCTTTGAAGGCCGCGCCGTCGAGCGCGTCGACCGTAACCGTGACCGGCTGCCCGCTGTGAAGCCGCCCCGGCGCAGGCTGCGCTGCCCGATGGTGCCCGCAATCGGGGCACGGATCACGGTATGCTCAAGGTCGAGCCGGGCCGCCCCCAGCGCCGCACGGGCCTGAACGAGCGCGCCGCGCGCCTTGTTGAGTTGGGCCAACGCACTGCTCTATCTGGCTTCGGCCGGGTGTGCCTGGCGCCTGCTGCCCAAGCGCTTTCCGCCGGTCTCGACGGTTCGGCGCTATTTCTACGCCTGGCGTAACGCGGGAGTGTTCGAGGTGATGAACACGCTGCTGGTCATGAACCTGCGAGAGATCGAGGGGCGCGAAGCTTCTCCCAGTGCGGGCATCATCGATAGCCAGAGCGTGAAAACGACCGAGAGCGGCGGTCCGAGTGGGTATGACGCGGGCAAGAAAGTCAAAGGTCGAAAGCGTCATATCCCGACCGACACCTCCGGCTTTCTGATCTCCATCCTCGTGCACACCGCCGATATTCAGGATCGTGATGGCGCCGTGCTCAACAGGATTTGCCAGCGCTTCCCCTGGCTGCGCCATATCTTTGCCGATGGCGGCTACGCCGGTGACAATCTCACGAGAGCGCTCGCCGGTGAGGGGCATTGGGTAATCGAGATCATCAAGCGATCCTTCGATCAAGCCAAGGTCTTCGAAGTCCTCCCGCGCCGCTGGGCCGTCGAGCGCACGTTCGCCTGGCTGGGACGGTGTCGCCGCCTCGCAAAGGACTGGGAAGCGACCATCGCCTCTTCAACCGCCTGGGCTATGATCGCTTCTATCCGCATGCTCATCCGCAGAACCACAAGGTATTGCTATGCCTGAGGAACTTTTGAATCGGGCTCTTAGAGCCCTCTCTGATTGGGGCCTCGTGGGTCAAGCTGCTTCCTNTGCAAGATACTGTTATACTTGATGAACTTTTGAACCAGGCTCTAAGAACGCCGTGCAGGCGACGGAGAATGGCGTGCATCAAGGCCGGTGTGACGGGTGTGACGTTCCACGATCTTCGCGGCACCGCCGTCACGCGCCTAGCGATCGCGGGTGCCGCCGTACCGGAAATCGCGACCATCACCGGCCACAAATTGAAGGAGGTCGGGAGCATCCTGGATGCCCACTACATGAGCCGCGATCGAGCCCTAGGCCAGGCCGCCATTCGCAAGCTCGAAGAGAACCATTCTCCTAAATAAGCCCCCAAACGCGCCTCGCGCGTCCAGTTCAACATCGGAAAAATGCAATAAAAAACCCCGGAAAAACCGTGGCTTATAGGTGGTAGCGGAGGAGGGACTCGAACCCCCGACACGCGGATTATGATTCCGCTGCTCTAACCAGCTGAGCTACTCCGCCATACCAGTTCCGAACGCTAGGTCCGGGCCAATGTGGCGCCCCGTTGTCCGGGGCAGGTGCGTGCCTTTAGGGGGGGGAATCGCGTTGGTCAACATCGAAAAAACAAATCAGCCACGAAAAGTGAAAAGCCGGATCGGGTGCCACAGACCTTCCTCCCAGGCGTAGAGGCCGAGCCCGCGAAACCGGAAGCGGCGGGCGGGCAGTTTCGGGCCGATTTCGGCTTGAAGTGCACGTGCTTCATGCCGGCTGACCTTGTTCTGGATCGTCACGTGGAGGCGCAGTGGCTGCATGTCCTGGCGCGTCAAAAGCCCATGCAGCCGTTCGGCAAACGCGGCGTGGAGCCTCTCCAAGGCCGGGGACTTGATTCGGATCGCCGTCCCCTGCTCCAGCGTCATCAAGCCATCGATCGATGCCGGAGGCGGCGGCTGGCGCGAAAAGTCCGCCAAATACTGAACCACTTCATCCTCGACCGAGGGCGGCAGAGCATAGAACAGCGTCACATGGGCGCGCAGGTGATTGCGCTCGGCCGGATAGTGGGCTTGGCGCAGGGCGTTGGCCCAAGCGAGCACATCGCCCGGCAGTTCAGCGGCGACCACGAGCGGCGCTCCGGAGGGCCGAGCAGCCCCCAGGATCTTGCCGGCCCGGTTCACCGCGCCCCGCCGCCCCATCGGCGCAGGACCCGGCGCAGGACAGCGTGCGGCGCGATCAGATCTCGCCTCGCTTGCGGCGGATCGCGAACCACTTCTTCACGTTCTCGTTATGCTCGGCCAGTGTCGACGCAAAGACGTGCCCCCCCGTCCCATCGGCCACCATGTAGAGCGCATCGGTCTTGGCCGGGTGCAGCACCGCCGCGATCGAGGCCTTGCCCGGATTGCAGATCGGATGCTTGGGCAGCCCCAACATGGTGTAGGTGTTGTAGTCGTTGATTGCCTGGATTTCGGACTGACGGATGCGTCGGCCCAGGGGCTTGCCCTTGGTTATCGGGTAGATGATCGTCGGATCGGCCTGGAGCAGCATGCCCTGCTTCAGCCGATTGGAGTAGAGCCCGGCGACGATTCGACGCTCACTGCCCTTACCCGTTTCCTTTTCGACGATCGAAGCAAGCACGAGGGCTTCCTCAGGTGTCTTGACCGCAAGGTCAGGATCACGCTTGGCCCAAAGCTCCTTGAGTTCGCGGCTCATCCCCGCCTGCATCCGGCGCACGACATCCTCGCGCGTTTCGCCCTTTTCGATCGCATAAGTATCGGGAAGGATCGAGCCTTCCTCGGGCACCGCAAGATCACCGGTGAGCGCGGCCTGCGCCTCGAGCCGGTCGTAGACCATGATCGAGGGCATCCCCTCAGGAATGGTCACGACACGGCGGATGACATCGTCGCTGGTTATGATCGACAGCACGCGCGAGGCGCTGGCGTGCGCGGGGATGGCGAATTCCCCCGCCTTGATCGAACGCCCGCCACCGAACAGCCGCGCCCGGAAGGCAAAGCCGTCGCTCGAAGCGACGATGCCCTGCTCTTCCAGGCCGTTAGCCACGGTCGAAAGGCTGTCACCGGTGTGCACGATGAACGAGCCGTCCTTCGCGAGCGGACCGGAGCCATACCAGCCGCCCACGAAACTCCACAGCACGATCCCGCTGGCCAGAACGAGGGCCGCCAGCAGGGCGTACGTGCGTCGCGACATCATGATGCCGAACCTTTCGAAATGCCGGTCAGTCGATCTTCTTCATGATCAGGCTGGCGTTGGTGCCACCAAAACCGAAGGAGTTGTTGAGTACGGCGCGCACTTCGCGCTTGCGCGCGGTGTGCGCAACGAGGTCGACGCCTTCGCAGCCCTCGGACGGGCTGTCGAGGTTGAGCGTGGGGGGCACGATCTGATCGCGCATCGCCAGGATGCAGAAGATCGATTCCACCGCGCCCGCGCCGCCCAGAAGGTGGCCGATCGCCGACTTGGTCGAGCTCATCGAGACCGAGTCCATCGCGTCACCGAACAGACGGCGCACCGCGCCCAGTTCGATCGTGTCGGCCATGGTCGAAGTGCCATGCGCGTTGATGTAGTCGATGTCGGCCGGCGTCATGCCCGCCTTCTTGAGCGCAGCGGCCATCGAACGGTAGGCGCCATCCATTTCCGGATCGGGAGCGGTCACGTGATAGGCATCGCCCGACAGGCCATAACCCACGACTTCGGCGTAAATCTTCGCGCCGCGCGCCTTGGCGTGCTCGTATTCCTCGAGCACGAGGACGCCCGCGCCCTCGCCCATAACGAAGCCGTCGCGGTCCTTGTCGTAAGGACGGCTGGCCTGCTCGGGCCGGTCGTTGAAGCTGCAGTTGAGCGCACGCGCCTGCGCGAAGCCGGCGATGCCGATCGGGCAGATGGTCGATTCGGCGCCGCCTGCGAGCATGATGTCCGCATCATCGTCGCGGATCATGCGCGCGGCGTCACCGATCGAGTGCGCGCCGGTCGAACACGCGGTGACGACCGCGTGATTGGGCCCCTTGAGGCCGTACTTGATCGAGACCTGGCCCGAGATGAGGTTGATCAGGCGTCCGTGCACGAAGTGCGGCGAGACTCGGCCCGGACCACGGTTGGCCAGCACCAGCGATTCGCTCTCGATACCCGGCAGGCCGCCGATGCCCGAACCGATCGAGCAACCCGCGCGCAGCTTGGTGGCTTCGTCCAGATCGGTCAGCCCGGCGTCTTCGAGCGCCTGGCCCGCGGCATCGATGCCGAAGACGATGAAGGGGTCAACCTGGCGCTGGATCTTGGGGTCCACGCGCTTGTTGGCATCGAATCCGTACTCGTGATCGGCGGGCTTGACCTCGCAGGCGATCTTGCACTTCTGATCCGACGCATCGAACTTGGTGATGGGTCCAGCGCCACTCTTGCTGGCGAGGATGTTCTTCCAGGTCGTTTCCACATCAGCCCCGAGCGGGGTGACGAGGCCAAGTCCGGTGACGACGACACGACGCATTCTTATGCTCTCCGAAACGGCAACAGGCCCGCCCCCTTAGAGGTCGAGCCTGTCGATTTCAATCCAGTTGCCCGCATTTCGGCCAAGCGCGCCGCGAAGGCGCGCCTGCCCTGGGCGCGGGCGGGGCCAGATCAGCCCTTGTTCTCGTCGATGTACTTGATCGCATCCGAGACGGTGCTGATCTTCTCAGCGGCATCATCGGGGATCTCGACGCCGAATTCTTCCTCGAAGGCCATGACCAGCTCGACGATGTCGAGCGAGTCTGCGCCCAGATCGTCGATGAAGCTGGCATCTTCGGTGACCTTGTCGGCTTCGACGCCAAGGTGCTCGACGACGATCTTCTTAACCCGATCGGCGGTATCGCTCATGTGTATAGACCCCTTCAAAAAGCGGAGGATTAATTTTCGCCTGAGGCCCTACTCAGAAGGCCCGGCGCTGGCAAGTGTTGCCGAAAAGTTCGCGAAACGCGCTTTGTCGCACGCGGCGGGGCTTTTCAAGGCAAATCGCAAGCCAAAGCCTGAAACCGGGCATTTTTTGCGCCGGAAAAACGCTGTGGAACCATTTGCCGCGAACCCTGCTCCCGGCCTCGCAAGGAGGCCGGGACAGCGGATCAGCCCGCGCTCTTCTGCGCTTCGACCACACGCATGTGCAGTTCGCGCAGCTGGCGCGGTTCGGCAGGCGTGGGCGCGCCCATCAGCAGATCCTCGGCGCGCTGGTTCATCGGGAACAGCGAGATTTCGCGCAGGTTCTGCGCCCCGCACAGCAGCATCACGATGCGATCAACGCCCGCAGCCATACCGCCGTGCGGCGGCGCGCCGTACTGGAACGCACGGTAGAGGCCGCCGAAGCGTTCCTCGACGTCCGCCTTGGTGAGGCCCACCTTCTCGAACGCGGCGACCATCAGTTCCGGGCTCTGGTTACGGATCGAGCCCGAGGCGATCTCGAATCCGTTGCAGACCAGATCGTACTGATAGGCCTTGATCGTGAGCGGGTCCTGGTTTTCGAGCGCGTCCATCCCGCCCTGCGGCATCGAGAACGGGTTGTGCGCGAAATCGACCTTCTTGTTGTCCTCGTCCCACTCGTAGAACGGGAAGTCGACGATCCAGCACAGCTCGTAACGGTCCTTGTCGATGAGGTCGAGCTGCTCGGCCACGCGGGTGCGGGCAAGGCCGGCAAGCTTGGCCGCCTGCTCGGGCTTGCCGGCGGCGAAGAACACGCCGTCGTTGGGACCAAGGCCGAGCGCCTCGATAAGCGCCGCGGTCTTTTCCTCACCGTGGTTCTTGGCGATCGGGCCGCCCGGAGCGCCATCCTTGATGTTGATGTAGCCAAGCCCGGAGAAGCCCTCGCCGCGCGCCCAGTTGTTCATGTCGTCAAAGAACTTGCGGCTGCCTGCGCCCGCGCCCGGAGCCGGGATCGCACGGATCACGCCGCCACCAGCCACGATCCCGGCAAAGATGCCGAAGCCCGATTCGACAAAGTGGTCGGTCACGTCCTTGATGAGGATCGGGTTGCGCAGGTCAGGCTTGTCCGAACCGTAGTCGAGCATCGACTGGGCGTAGGGAATGCGGCGGAATTCACCCGAGGGGGTAACCGGCTTGTCGCCTGCGAAGTCCGCAAAGATGCCCTGCATGACCGGCTCCATCGTCTCCCATATCTCTTCCTGGGTGACGAAGCTCATCTCGAGGTCGAGCTGGTAGAATTCGCCCGGCAGGCGATCGGCGCGCGGGTCCTCGTCGCGAAAGCACGGCGCGATCTGGAAGTAGCGGTCGAACCCGGCGACCATGAGCAGCTGCTTGTACTGCTGCGGAGCCTGGGGCAGCGCGTAGAACTTGCCCGCGTGGATGCGGCTGGGAACCAGGAAATCGCGCGCGCCTTCGGGCGAGGACGCGGTCAGGATAGGCGTCGAATATTCGGTGAAACCAACGCCTTCCATGGCCTTGCGCATGGCCGAGATGATCTTCGTGCGCTTGACGATGTTGGCGTGCAGCGTCTCGCGGCGCAAGTCGAGGAAGCGGTACTTGAGGCGGATGTCCTCGGGGTATTCCTGCTCGCCGGCGACCGGCATGGGCAGTTCCTCGGCCTTGCCCAGCACCGTCACCGAGCGCGCATAGACCTCGATCTCGCCGGTCGCGAGGTTGGCGTTGACGGTCTCGGGCGTGCGCGCCTTGACCGTGCCCTCGATGGTCACGACCGATTCCTGGCGCAGCGAATCGAGCACGGCCAGCGCCGGGCTGTCGCTGTCGGTCACGACCTGGGTCATGCCGTAGTGATCGCGCAGGTCGACGAACAGGACGCCGCCATGGTCGCGCTTGCGGTGGACCCAGCCCGACAGGCGCACCGTCTGGCCGACGTCGGCCGCCGACAGGGCGCCGCAGGTGTGGGAACGATAGGGATGAGTCATGTCGCTGGGCTTCTTCTTCGCGAAAATTCGTGTTCTGCGCGCGTCCCCTAGTCGAGTGGCGCGCCGATTTCCAGACATCGAATGAACCGCCCCCTTCCCCCTCCCCGCAGGCACCCCCGCCAGGACCCCGCGTAACCCCACGTAAACCATTGCCGTTTAATCCCCGTTCACGCGGGTCGGATGGAGGTGAAAATGTTGGCAGAAGTCACGATCGACGGTGTCGAAGCGGAAGGCTTGCGCGCCGCGATCGAGGACATGGTCCGTCGCGAACACGCGGACGAGGCCGCAGGGGCCTTACGCGAAAAGCTGGCCCCGCTGTGCGCCGCGAACGCGCCCCTGCCCGCCGCGTTCCTCCAGGTCGCCGCCCCGGACGTCGATTTCGTCGGCTGGAACCTGCTCGCCGATGCGGTCTGGAAACTCGACCAATGCGGCGAGCCGGTCGCCGCGATCGGCTTCGAGATGAGCCCCGAAGAACGCGACGAGGCGGGCGAACCGCGCCTGGCCACGCGCTTCTTCTTCGACACCGCCTGGCCGTTTTCCGAAAGCAGCCACACCGAACTGCTCGAAGCCTATGACGAATTCGGCACCGCCTGGGACAACGAGCACGCCGACACCGACGAGACGCTGGTCGCGCTCGACGGGCTGGCCGGGATGGCCGGCGCGCTCGACGCGCTGCGCAACCAGGCGCAGCGGCACAGCGACATCGTGGTCGCCCAGGCCGAATTTCTCGGCACGCTCTATCTTGCCGTCCTGTTTCACATCGCGGTGCGCGACAGGGCACTGCGCGAGGGATTGGGGCGCCCGATGGCGTTCCTGGCCGGAACGCGCGGCGTCGTGCTGGCGCTGAACGCGCCCGCCCTGGCCGCAGGCGCCGCGCAAACATCGCGCAAGACCGCGCAGACGGCTTCGGCCCCTGCGATTCCCAGCGCCTTCGAACCGGCCGAGGCGCCCGAACTCCCCTTAAGCCAGTTCGAAAGCGGCCCTGAAGGAGGCTTCACGCCACCGGACAGCCCCGAGGAAGCCGCTCCGAACGCGCCGGGGCTCGCCGCGCTGATCGCAAGCGCGAGCGATCCCGATCCGGGCGATGATCCCGAAGGCTGGCACCTGCCGCCACCGGGCATCCACACCACCGGCACGCAGCTGCGCCGCCGCCTGGTGACCGAGGAAAGCATCGCCGAACTGGAGGAAACGGGTCGCACCAGCCTCCTTTCCAGGCTCTTTCGACGCCGATAGCGCGCGACAATTACCGTTCGAGGCACGGCTGGCGTTGATCCGCCGCCGCGTTCGGCGTAACGCCGGTGACACATGAAGATTCACACACTGATAACCGACAGCGACGAACTCGCCCAACTCTGTGACCGCCTGGCAAAGTCCGACTTTGTCACCGTGGACACCGAGTTCATGCGCGAGAACACCTATTGGCCCGAGCTGTGCCTGGTCCAGATCGCCAACACCGAGGAAGCCGCCGCGATCGATCCGCTGGCGCCCGGTATCGACCTCACCCCGCTTTACGACCTGCTCACGCTCAACCATGACGTGCTCAAGGTCTTCCACGCG
This sequence comes from Novosphingobium organovorum, assembly GCF_022832435.1. Lineage (GTDB taxonomy): Bacteria > Pseudomonadota > Alphaproteobacteria > Sphingomonadales > Sphingomonadaceae > Novosphingobium > Novosphingobium organovorum. Next base: position 37,196 of record NZ_JALHLF010000002.1, read on the forward strand.
GGCGGTCAGGACGTCGAAATCATCTTCAACGCGACCGGGCGCACCCCGGCGCCGATCTTCGACACCCAGATCGCGATGATGGCGGTGAGCCAGTCCGAACAGATCGGCTATTCCAACCTCGTCGAATCCTGGCTTGGTCTCACGATCGACAAGGGCGCGCGTTTCACCGACTGGTCGCGCCGCCCGCTGACCGAGCGCCAGATCGAATACGCCATCGGCGACGTCACCCATCTCTCGAAGATCTTCCCCAAGATCCTCAAGCGCCTGATCAAGACAGAGCGCGGTTCGTGGCTCGACCAGGAAATGGAAAAGCTCGCCAATCCCGAGCATTACCGCAACGACCCGACCCAGGCCTGGCGCCGCATCAAGGCCGCCGGGCGCAACCCGCTGATGCTGGGCCGCCTGCGCGCGATCGCGGAGTGGCGCGAACTCGAGGCGCAGAGCAAGAACATCCCGCGCGGGCGCATCGCGCGCGACGAAACGCTGGCTGACCTCGCCAGCCATCCGCCCAAGCAGCAGGCCGATCTCGCCAAAGTGCGCGGCCTCTCGCAAGGCTGGCGCGACAACGACATCGGCAAGCGCCTGATGGCGACCATCGCCAAGGCCCAGCCGCTGAGCGACGACGAACTGCCCCCGCGCCAGCCGCGTGGCGCGCCGCTGGGCAAGGAAGGCGCGCTGGTCGCCGACCTGCTCAAGCTGCTGCTCAAGATCCGCGCCCGCGAAATCGACGTCGCCGCCCGCCTGCTCACCCGCAGCGATGAGCTTGAGATGCTCGCCGCGGGCGTGCGCAAGAACCTGCCGATCCTGGAAGGCTGGCGCTACGAGGTGTTCGGCAAGGACGCGCTCGAGCTGGTCGAGGGACGCCTCGCCTTCGCAGTCGAGAAGGGACGCCTCAAGATGACCCGCGTGAGCGACGATTCGCAGCTGTTTGCCGGAGAAAACGCCAGCCTGGCGGACGACACCGAGGCATGACCGTCTACCAGCCGACGCTCAAGCAGCTTCAGTATCTGGTCGCCCTGCACGAACACGGGCATTTCGGCCGCGCGGCCGATGCCTGTTTCGTGTCGCAGTCGACGCTTTCAGCGGGCCTGCGCGATCTGGAGACGCTGCTCGACGTGACGCTGGTCGAACGGACCAAGCGCGCGGTACGCTTTACGCCGCTGGGCAATGCGGTGGTCGCCAAGGCGCACCGCATCCTGCGCGAAACCGAAGAACTGTCCGAACTCGTCCAGTCGAGCGGCAAGCCGCTTTCGGGCGAGGTGCGCATGAGCGTGATCCCCACGATCGCGCCGTTCCTGCTGCCCCGGATGCTGCCGCGCCTGCGCCGCGAGCGGCCTAACCTGCGGCTGTTCCTGCGCGAGGAACCCAGCCAGGCGGCGATCGAATCGCTCCACCACGGCCGGGCCGATTGCGTGCTGCTCGCCCTGCCCTACGCGACCGGCGAGGTTGAAAAGGAGACGATCGAACTCGACGCCTTCTTCGTCGCCTTCCCCGCCGACGATCCGCGCGATCCGCCGCAGGAAGTGGGGCCGGACATCATCGATGAGAACCGCCTGCTGCTGCTCGAAGACGGGCACTGCCTCAAGGACCACGCGCTGGCCGCGTGCAACCGTCCCGAACTGCGCGCCTCGGCGACGATGATCGGCACCTCGCTGCACACCCTGGTGCAGATGGTCGATAATGGCCTGGGCCTGACCATGTTGCCCGAAATGGCGCTCGACGCCGGAATTCTCAACGGCACCAACGTGGTCGCCCGGCCGCTCATCTCGGCCAACGCCAACCGCGAGATCACGCTCGTCTGGCGCAAGAATTCACCCCGCTCGGACGAATTTCGCATGCTCGCGGACGAATTGCGCGCGGGCTGACAGCGCACCTGCTCCCGGCCAGCGCACGGCCTGCACCTTTCCTGCGTCGGCCTGTTCCACGCAGAGCCTTCGCCAAGGCTCTCGCCCGCCGTCAATCCATGTGCTTGAGGCCGACGCGCAGGTAATCCCACCCGGTAATCAGCGTCAGCACCGCCGCGCCCCACAGCGTGGTCAGCCCGACCGTGTGCGGCAGGTTGATCGCGATCCCGCCAAAGGGCACGTTCCACCATGGCATGGCCCGCCCCAGGATCAGCGCACCTAGCGAAATCATCTGGAACGTGGTCTTCCACTTGGCCAGCTTGCTGACCGGGATCGACACCTGGAGCGGCCCGAGAAATTCGCGCAGGCCCGACACCGCGATCTCGCGGATGAGGATGATGAGCCCGGCGATGACATGCATGTCGCCAACGTAAGGCCCGCGCAGGATGCCCTGCGCGGTAAGCACCAGGATGACCGCCGCGACCATGATCTTGTCCGCGATGGGGTCCAGAAAAATCCCCAGTTTCGAGACAGTTCCACTCGACCGGGCGAGATAGCCGTCAAAATAGTCGGTGATCCCCATCAGGCAGTAGAGCCCGAAGGCCAGCCCATAGCCCACTTCCCACGACGGCCACCACAACAGGAAGGCCAGCAGGGGGACCGTGACGATGCGCGAAAGGGTCAGGATATTGGGTAAGGTGAGCATGCAGCGCCCCCATAGCGCCTAAACCATGACGGAATAAAGTGCGTATCGGGGGTTGTGCGCTCGGCCCACCGCTTTATGGGTTCGGCCCGAAGCGAGCGGCGAGATACCGGCACCACCATCCCATGACCCCTGCGACACAACTGATCCGTACCCGGCGATTTTTGCCCCTGTTTGTCACGCAGCTGCTCGGCGCCTTCAACGACAACCTGTTCAAGAACGCGATGGTCCTCTTCGTGGTCTACAGCGTCTACCACTCGGAAAAATCCGAGGCGCTGTTCAGCGCTCTCGCCACGATGGTCTTCATCGCGCCGTTCTTCATCTTCTCCGCGCTGGCCGGCCAGCTCGCCGACATGCGCGACAAGGCCGCGATCATCCGCACCATCAAGCTGTGCGAGATCTTCATCATGCTGGTGGGCGGGATCGGCCTCGCGCTCGCGTGGAAGGGCATCGCGATCCACACGCTGGCCATTCCCCTGCTGCTCATCGCGGTGTTCGCAATGGGCGTCCATTCGACGTTCTTCGGCCCGATCAAGTACGCCATCCTGCCCCAACACCTGCACACCGATGAAGTGCTCGGCGGTACGGGTCTGGTCGAGGCCGGCACGTACATCGCGGTGCTGGCGGGCACGATCGTCGCAGGCTGGATCAGCGTCGATGCCGCGGCGGTGGGCGTGATCGCGGTCGCCGTGATCGGCTACCTTGCCGGCCGCAGCGTTCCGCCCGCGCCCCCGATTGGCGCGATCGAGCCGCTCGACTTCCATCTCCTGCGCGCGCCCGCGCAGCTCGTGCGCTCGACCATGAGCGACCGGCGCGTCTACCTCGCGATCTGCTCGATCAGCTTCTTCTGGGCGCTGGGCACCGTGCTGTTCATCCAGTTCCCGCCGCTCGCCAAGAACATCCTGATGGCCGCCAAGGAAGTGGCCAGCCTGTTCCTGGTGATCTTCTCGGTGGGCATCGCCATCGGCTCGATGACGATCAACGCGCTGCTCAAGGGCAAGGTCTCGGCGCGCTGGTCGCCGATATCGGTGATCGCGATGGGCCTGTGCCTGTTCGCCTTCCAGATGGTGTGCGAGGCCTGGCAGCCACACGGCGGCCCGAACGACCTGATGGACGTGGCCACTTTCGTGGTCCAGCCGCTCGCCATTCCGCTCATGCTCTCGCTGCTCGGCGTGGCGATTGCGGGAGGCATGTTCGTGGTGCCGCTTTACGCCTTCCTCACCACCTTCGTCGAAAAATCCCAGACCGCGCGCACGATCGCGGCGAACAACGTGGTCAATTCAGGCGCGATGGTCGTGGGCGGTGCGGTGGCCGTGCTGCTCAACTTCCTGGGTATGCCGATCGTCAAGCAACTGCTGGTCGTCGCGGTGTTCTGCCTCGCTTCGGCGTGGCTGGGCTACCGCCTCTACCGCGCCGAATGCGCCGAAGAACAGGCCTGCGGCTGATCATCGGCCAGCACGGCGCCTTTCTTTCCCGTCACAGGATATAGGCGAAGATCGCCAGGAAACACAGGCAGTAGGCCGAAAGGAACCGCTGCCAGTCGCCCGCGCTCATCTTCCACGCCCGTGCGGCGCGCGCGTTCGCCTGCGCTTCGTCCGCATTCTCGACGCCAAGCACGCCCGGCGCGAAGACATGCACCGGCAACGAGCGTCGAAACGGATGACCGGCCCCTTCGTGTCCCAGGGCAAGCGCACGGCGTCTGATGGTTCTCATGGACCATCTCTTAACTATTTATTTACCATAGTTCCAGAGCACCTTCACCAGCTTCCCATTTCGGGACGAGGGGACGCCGGAGAACCAAGCTTACCCGCTGAAAATACGTACTTTTCCGTAGAACCACACCCAAAGCAAGAAGGGCCGCCCTGGCGGGCAGCCCTTCGTTGACCGGGCGCTTGCGCGCCGCTGGCGTCGTGGTTCAGATCCGGTCGCCGAGAGCGCCCTTCACCTTGCCAAGACCCTGCTGCGCTTCACCCTTGAGCTCCTGCGCCTTGCCTTCGGCCTGCTGCGCGGGGTCCTTGCGCGCCTTGCCGATCGCCTGCTTGGCGTTGCCGGCGATTTCGTTGCCGAGGCCCTTGACGGTATCCTTCAGTTCACCCATCACGTATCTCCTTGTCTACAAAGCGAAATATCGCTCGTTATACAGTTGGATCAACGCACTGGGCGGGCCTCCGGTTCCCCGCCATGCCACTTGCACCGCCCCACTGCGACGAACCGCGCCCGACATGCGATCAGCCGCCGGCAAGCTCCAGCACATGCGCCCATTCCTCTTGCGTCACGACCGAAACCGACAGCCGTGAAAGCTTGACCAGTTCCATCCCGGCCAGGGCCGCATCGGCCTTGATCGTTTTGAGCGTGACGGGACGCCGGAGCTTGCGCAAGGGCGTGACCTTGACCGCGGCCCACTTGCCCTCGGGATCGGTCGGATCGGTGAGACCAGACGCGCTAACTTGCGCGATGCCCACGATCTCGCGCCCTTCGTTCGAGTGGTAGAAGAACGCCTCGTCGCCCACCGCCATCGCGCGCAGGTTGTTGGCCGCGCGGTGGTTGCGCACCCCGTCCCAGGTCCCTTCGCCCTGCTTGATCAGATCGTTCCACCCGTAGGCATCGGGTTCGGATTTCAGGAGCCAGTAGCGCTTTGCCATGCGATGCCTTTCCGTTTCGACTATGGGGCACAAACCCTTTACAGGGGGCGCATAGACGATTCACAACGGAAATACACAGCCATGGACCTCGCCAACATCCCCGTGCTGAGCCTGTCGGCCGACCGCGCCGACCTGCCCGCGCGCCTGGGAGAAACCTTCCGCACTTACGGCTTCGCGATGATCCGCGACCACGGCATCGACCAGGCGCTGATCGATCGGGCCTGGGACCTGACCAAGCGGTTCTTCGCCCTGCCCGACGAAACCAAGCGCGCCTACTTCCTGGCCGGCAAGGGCGGCGCGCGTGGCTATACGCCGTTCCGCACCGAAGTCGCCAAGGGCGCGACCGAAAAGGACCTCAAGGAGTTCTGGCACGTCGGGCGCGATCTGCCCGAAGGCTCGCCGCTCGCCGCAACGATGCCCCCCAACGTCTGGCCGGGCGAGATCGAAGGCTTCGAGGAGACCTTCAAGCAGCTCTACGCGCGCTTCGATGCCGTGGGCGCCGAAATCCTTTCGGCCATCGCCGTCCACCTCGGGCTCGACGCGCGCTGGTTCGATCCGGCAATCGACGACGGCAACTCGGTGCTGCGCCTGCTTCACTATCCGCCGGTGGGCGAAGGCGCAGGCGGGGCCATCCGCGCCGGGGCGCACGAGGACATCAACCTCATCACCCTGCTGCTGGGCGCCGAGGAAGCGGGCCTCGAACTGCTCGACAAGAACGGCGAGTGGCTCTCGGTCGCCCCGCCGCCGGGCGCGATGGTCATCAACATCGGCGACATGCTTCAGCGCCTGACCAACCACGTCCTGCCCTCCACCACGCACCGCGTGCGCAACCCTTCGGGCGAACGCGCCCGCTACAGCCGCTATTCGATGCCGTTCTTCCTGCACTTGCGCAGCGACTTTCGCTTCGCCACCCTGCCCCAGTGCATCGATGCGCAGCATCCCGATCGCTACCCCGTCAGCATCACCGCCGACGACTATCTTCAGGAGCGTCTGCGCGAGATCGGGTTAAAATCCTGAAGGCGTGGCAAAACCCCTGAAACAGCGCCATTTCTCAGGCGCACCGGTGCGCTTGCTTAACCAAAATTTCAGGGGATAGCCCTAAGCCAGTCTTCTCGAACAGGGTTAGGGGGCTGGCTTTGGACGCCAAAGTCACATCAACGACACAATCCAATTCAAAGCCGGGAAATGCAAAGCTGGCGAATTGCGAAGCGACCGGGCAGCGTCCGGTCGATGTCGTCGCGCTGGGCATCGTTACCGCGGCGATTTTGCTGTTCGTCGCCACCGGCAGCGCCGTGGCGCCGCAGATCGTGCGCTCGTTCATGGGGCGCGGTCCCGGCCCCGACCACTTCATCCTGAACGCGTTTCTTCTCAACATAGCGATCATCATCTTTGGCTGGAGCCGCTATCGCCAGCTCAACGCCGAGCTGGAACAGAGCAACCGCGATCAGGCCGAGGCGCGCCGCCTTGCCGAAACCGACCCGCTGACCGGCTTCCTCAACCGACGCAGCTTCCATGCCCGCGCCGATCAGATGCTGGCCGAGGCACCGGCGCAGGGCCGCGCGGTGACGGTGATGATGATCGACCTCGACAACTTCAAGCAGGTCAACGACTTCAACGGCCACGCCGCCGGTGACCAGCTCCTGCGCCAGTGCGCCGCGCGAATTCGCGAAGTGGTGCCGGCCGGCAGCGCCATCGGGCGCATCGGCGGCGACGAATTCGTCATCGCAATCAGCTTCCTGCCCGGCCAGACCGCGCATCTCACCCGGCTCGCCGAAGTCCTCCTCAAGCAGATCGCCCGCACGCTGCGCATCGGCGAAACGACGGTCGAGATTACCGCCTCGGTCGGCCTTGCCGCCTCGCTCCCGCAGGCCGAGAACGCGCCCGCGCCAACCGCCCGTGCCCTGCTCGAATACGCCGATGTCGCGATGTACCACGCCAAGCATCAGGGCCGGAATGCCTTTGCCTGGTTCGAGCCGCAGATGGCCGAGGAACTGCACCTGCGCACCGAGCTTGAGGACAAGATCCGCAAGGGCGTAAAGGCAGGCGAATTCATCCCCTACTACGAACGCCAGATCGAACTGGCGAGTGGCCGACTGACTGGCTTCGAGATGCTCGCGCGGTGGCAATCGCCCGAACTGGGTATCGTCTCGCCCGACATCTTCATCCCCATTGCCGAGGATATCGGCGCCATCGCCGAGCTGTCCGAAAACGTCATCCGCCAGGCGCTCGAGGATGCCAAGGGCTGGCCGCGCGAACTGACCCTCGCGGTCAACATCTCGCCCTTGCAGCTGCGCGATCCGTGGTTCGCGCAAAAGCTGCTCAAGCTTCTGCTCGAAGCCAATTTTCCGCCCGACCGGCTCGAGATCGAGATCACCGAAAGCTGCCTCCACCACAACGTGGGCCAGGTCCGCTCGCTGCTCACCAGCCTCAAGAACCAGGGCATCAAGGTCAGCCTCGACGATTTCGGCACCGGCTACAGCTCGCTCGCGCAGCTGCGCAGCCTGCCGTTCGACCGCATGAAGATCGACCGCAGTTTCGTCGAACGGGTCCACGACGATCAGGACAGCGCGGCCATCGTGCGCGCCATCGCGATGCTGGGCGAAGGGCTGCATCTGCCGATCACCGCCGAGGGCATCGCCAACGCGGACATCCTGGGCGAACTGCTCAAGGTCGGCGACCTCAAGGGCCAGGGCTATTATTACGGCAAGCCGCGCCCGGCTGGCGAACTCGCCGAATGGCTCGCCGAAACGGTCGCGCAGGCCGCGCCATGCCAGGGCGTGTCCGGACGTCTTGCTCCGGCGGGCGCGCCGTCGCTCGAAAGGCCGCTCGCAGAGCGGACCAAAAGCGACCACGAAGGCGACCACGAGGGCGGCGACGAAAGTGCCTCCACCCGCAAATCGCATCACGGGTAAAGCGCCAGCACGCCGCGCCTCCGGTCCGCGTTTGGACTGGACCAAACCGCCCGCAATCCCTAGATCGCAGCCATGCGGATCGAATTCATCAAGATGCATGGCCTGGGCAACGACTTCGTGGTGCTCGACGCGCGTGAAAAGCCCCTGCCCCTTATCGACGCGGCGGTGGCAAGCGCGCTGGCCAACCGGCACACCGGCATCGGCTGCGACCAGCTGATCGTGCTCGAACCCTCCTCGGCGGCCGACTTTCGCATGCGCATCTTCAACCCGGACGGCAGCGAGGTCGAGGCATGCGGCAACGCCACGCGCGCGGTCGGCCTGCTGCACGGCAAGCCCGCGCGGATCGAGACGCTGGGCGGCATCCTCGAAGCGCGTCCCGCCGACGCAGGCATTTCGGTCGAGATGGGCCAGCCGCGCTTTGCCTGGGAGGCCATTCCGCTGGCCTATGCGATGGACACCCATTCCATGCCGCTGGCCTGGGAGGAGCTGGTCAACCCGATCGCGGTCAACGTGGGCAATCCCCACGCGATCTTCTTCGTCGCCGATCCTTACGCCATCGACATGGACCGGCTCGGCCCGCTGATCGAGAACGACCCCGTCTTTCCCGAGCGCGTCAACGTCAACGTCGCCGCCGTCACCGCGCGCGATGCGATCACCCTGCGCGTGTGGGAGCGCGGCGCCGGGCTCACCCGCGCCTGCGGCACGGGCGCCTGCGCCACCGCCATCGGCGCGATGAAGCGCGGCCTCGTTGATCGCACGGTGACCGTCACCCTGCCCGGCGGCCCGCTCACTATCGCGTGGCGCGAGGACGACGTGATCGTCATGAGCGGCCCGGCGACCGAGAGCTTTCGTGGCAGCTTCGCGGCCGACGCCTTTGGCCTGACCCAAGCCGCTGCGGGCGAGGTCACCGCTTGAGCGTCGAAGTCCACTCGCTGGGGTGTCGGCTGAACATTTCCGAAAGCGAGGACATGCGCCGGCTTCTTGCCGAGGCCGATGATCTGGTCGTGATCAATTCCTGCGCCGTCACCGCCGAAGCGGTGCGCCAGACGCGCCAGGCCATTCGCCGCGCCCGTCGCGCACGCCCGGATGCACGCATCCTCGTCACCGGCTGCGCGGCCGAAGTCGAACGCGCAGCGCTCGGCGCCATGCCCGAAGTCGACGGCCTCGTCGCCAACACCGCCAAGCTCGACCCGCGCGCCTGGAACGTGCCCGCGCCCCGCCCCCTGACCCGCGTGCGCGGCTACACCCGCGGCTTCGTGCAGGTGCAGAACGGATGCGATCACGCCTGCACCTTCTGCGTCATCCCGCAAGGACGCGGCCCCAGCCGCTCGCGCACGATCGACGAGGCGCTCACCGACGTTGCCGTCCATCTCGAGGCGGGCGTGCACGAAGTGGTGCTGACCGGGGTCGATCTCACCTCCTGGGGGCACGATCTCGACGGCCAGCCGGGGCTTGGCCAGTTGTGCGAGGCGATCCTTGCCCGCTTTCCCGACCTTGCGCGCCTGCGCCTCTCCTCGATCGACGGGGCGGAGGTCGATGCGCGCCTGTTCGAACTGCTCGCCGCCGAGCCGCGCGTGATGCCCCATGTCCATCTCTCGCTCCAGCACGGCCACGACCTTATCCTCAAGCGCATGAAGCGCCGCCACAGCCGCGCCGATGCGCTCGCGCTGGTCGGTGGCCTGCGCGCGCGTCGCCCGGAAATTGCCATCGGCGCCGATCTCATCGCCGGCTTTCCGACCGAGGACGAGGAGGCCCACGCGGCCAACCTCTCGATCGTGGCCGAGCTCGGCATCGTCCACGGCCATGTCTTCCCCTTTTCCGCGCGCCCCGGCACTCCGGCCGCGCGTATGCCCCAGCTCGATCCCGCCACGGTCAAGACCCGTGCGCGCGCCTTGCGCGATGCGGTGTCGAAAGAGCGCTCCCGCTGGCTTGCGAGCCAGGTCGGCCAGCCGCTATGGGTGCTCGCCGAAAAGGACGGTACGGGCCATGCGCCGAATTTCGCGCGGGTCCGTCTGCCCGAAGGGACCGTGCCGGGCACGCTCGCGTGTCTCACGCCCGTCACTGTGATCGAAGGAATACTGCAAGCATGAGCGATACCACCGGGCCTGACGCGCCGGTTCCCGCAACGCAGGACAGCGACTGGTCGAACCGCCTGTTCGGCGGCTTTCGCAAGACCTCCGAACGCCTGACCGGCAACCTCGCCGGGATCGTCGGCGGCGGCCGCCTGACCGACGCGCAGCTCGACGATCTCGAGGACGCGCTCATCATGTCCGACCTCGGCCCGCGCGCCGCCGCGCGCATCCGCGAGCGCCTTGCCACCGAACGATTCGAGCGCGATGCGGACGAGCGCGCGATCATGGAAGTCGTCGCGCGCGAAATCGCCGACATCCTGCGCCCGGTCGCCAAGCCGCTCGACATCGTCGCCTTCCCGCGCCCGCAGGTGATCCTCACCATCGGCGTCAACGGCTCGGGCAAGACCACCACCATCGCCAAGCTGGCGCACCTGTTCCAGGAACAGGACTACGCGGTCATGCTGGCGGCGGGCGATACCTTCCGCGCCGCCGCGATCGGCCAGCTGGCGGTCTGGGCCGACCGGCTCGACGTGCCCATCGTCAAGGGCCCCGAAGGCGGCGATCCGGCCTCGGTGGTGTTCGACGCGGTCAAAGAAGCGACACAGGACGGCACCGACGTGCTCATCGTCGACACCGCCGGGCGCCTGCAGAACAAGCGCGAGCTGATGGACGAGCTGGCCAAGGTGCGCCGCGTGCTCGGCCGCCTCAACCCCGAGGCGCCGCACGACGTGGTGCTCGTGCTCGACGCCACCAACGGCCAGAACGCGCTCTCGCAGATCGAGACCTTCAAGGAAGTCGCCGGGGTCACCGGCCTTATCATGACCAAGCTCGACGGGACCGCGCGCGGTGGCGTGCTGGTCGCCGCGGCCGAACAGTACGGTCTTCCCATCCACGCCATCGGCGTTGGCGAGACGATCGACGATCTCAGACCCTTCAACCCGGACCTGCTGGCCCGGGTCATCGCAGGAATCGCGTAAATGCCCACCGATCCGGCCAAGAGCGCCGATGCCCTCCAGCCCACCCCGGCCGCCAAGCCCGCATCCAGCTGGGTCAATCTCGTGGTCGATTTCGGCCCGCTGCTGGTGTTCTTCTTCGCCTACTACCACTTTTCGCCCGCCAAGGGCAGCGACACGCTCGGCACCGTATCGGCCGCGATCAAGGGCACCGTCGCCTTCATGGTGGCGACGATCATCGCGCTCGCGCTGTCCAAGTGGCGGCTGGGCAAGATCTCGCCGATGCTCTGGCTGACCACCGTCCTGATCCTGGGTTTCGGAACGCTGACGGTGGTGTTTCGCGACGCCATCTGGATCCAGCTCAAGCCGACCGCGGTCTACCTGATGTTCTCGGTCCTGCTGTTCGCGGGGCTGTTCAAGGGCAAGGCCATGCTCAAGTACCTCCTCCAGTCGGCCTTCGAAGGGCTCGACGAGGAAGGCTGGATCAAGCTGTCGCGCAACTGGGCCTGGTTTTTCCTGGCGCTGGCCGTCGCGAACACCGCGCTGGTCTACACCGTTAGCTTCGACGCCTGGCTCAAGGCCAAAGTCTGGGGCTTCACCCTGGCCTCGTTCCTGTTCACCTTCTCCCAGCTGCCCATGGTGCTCAAGCACGGCATGGGCGATACCGGCGAGGCGAGCGAGGAACTGCTCGAGAACCCGCCGCACGATTGACAACCCGTGGGTGCGGTTCACGCCGCATGGCACGAAAAGGCCCGGAGGACCAAGCGTCCACCGGGCCTTTTCGTTCTTGGTCAGGCGGCCAGCGCCCGCGCCAGGGCGAACTGCGCCACGGCAAAGACCGTATGGTTGACGAGCGAGAGCGCGATGCGGCGCGGCTGATCGGGTGCCTTGCGCGCGAACACGCCGCCGCCAAGGCAGGGCGTGAGCACCACAAGACCGGCCAGCGTACTGAACACGAAGCCAACCAGCACCACCGGCAGCACCCGCGGCGCGTTCAGGAACCCAGCGCCCCAGACCAGCGGATAGAGCGCCGCATAACCGAGCCCGACGAGATAGTGGAACGCCCAGCCAAGCGCCTTTTCCGCGCGCGTGGGGGCAGACAGGTCGGTGCCACGATAGATGACGTTCCCCGAGCCAAGGCCCATGAGCCAGCGCCCGACGATACCCCAGTTCGCTCCCGCAACGCCCAAGGCATGGCGCAAGGCCAGCGCCCAGAGGTCGAGCACCACCGTCGCGCCGATGCCGACCACCAGCGCGAACACCGCGATCCGCTCGATCAGCACGCAGCGTTTGCCCTTTGTCGCATCAGGTGTCGGGTGCCACCATCAGGACCAGCCCTACCGGTCATGTGGGGCGACAGTGTAGCCCGCATCGGGCGCGATCCACTGCACGGGTCGTGGCGGCACATTGCCGTCAAACCCTTCCATGGTATCGATCTTGACGAGACGACCGGCCTTGTCGTGCCCCAGCGTCTCACACACCCTGCGTCCGTCGAGCTGGGCAAAGATGGTCTGGGCCAAATGCGCGAGCGCGGCAGCGTTGGGTTCCGGTTCGAGGGCGACACCCTCGACCCTCAACGTGCCTTGCAGCAGGTCCTCCCGGCGTATCTGACCACACAGCTGGTTTGCACCTTCAAGCGTCATCGCCGAGCGCGTTTCGAGGGTAATGGCTTTGGCCGCCGGGATCAGCACTTCTCCAGTATCAGTAAAGCGGCCCGGCCCTGCTGGCGCCTGGCGGTCGATCGTCGTACAGGTACGCGAGGCGACATCGGGATTGGTGCAGAGCACCTTGCCCTTAGCCACCTGCCCGGCGATATCGAGATCATCCGCCACCGCCGTGACTGGCGATGGCGCGAGCAGGAGCGCGGCAAGGATGGCCAGCACGCTCAGATCTCGAGCTGGCTGCCGAGTTCGACCACGCGGTTGGTCGGCAGGCGGAAGAACACCATCGCGCTTGCCGCGTTGCGCAGCATCCAGGCGAAAAGCTTTTCGCGCCAGATCGCCATGCCCGGCTTTTCCGAGGCCACCAGCGTCTGGCGCGAGAGGAAGAAGCTCGTCTTCATCATCTCGAACGGCTGACCGCACATCTGGTTGTGCGCAAGCGCGGCGGGAATGTCGGTCTCTTCCATGAAGCCGTAGCGCAGCGTCATGCGGTAGAAGCCCTGGCCCAGTTCCTGAACCGAGTAGCGATCGCTCGATTCGACATAGGGCACATCCTGAACTTCGACCGTGAGCACCACGACGCGTTCGTGCAGGACCTTGTTGTGCTTGATGTTGTGGAGCAGCGCCGAGGGCACGCCCACGTTGCTCGACGCCATGAAGATCGCCGTGCCGGGCACGCGGGCGGCGCTGCCGTGCGCGCTCTTGGCAAAGACGTTGAGCGGCAGGGCCGCCTCGGTCATGCGGTCGCGCATCAGGCGGCGGCCCTTGTTCCAGGTCGTCAGCAGCGTGAAGGCTACCCCGCCGATCATCAGCGGGAACCAGCCACCGTCGGGGATCTTGGTCGCGTTGGCGGCGAAATAGGTGCCGTCGACGACGAAGAAGACCACCGCGACGGGCACCGCGATCCACAGCTTCCAGCGCCACAGCACGATCAGCAGCACGGTCATCAGGCAAGTGTCGATCAGCATCGCACCGGTCACCGCGATACCGTAGGCCGAAGCAAGGTTCGAAGAGTTCTGGAACACCAGCACCAGCACGATGACGCCGATCATCAGCGCCCAGTTGACGAAGGGAATGTAGATCTGGCCGACCTCATGCTCGCTGGTGTGGCGGGTCGAAAGGCGCGGAATGAAGCCCAGCTGCATGGCCTGGTGGGTAATCGAGAAGGCGCCCGAGATAACCGCCTGGCTCGCGATGAAGGCGGCGCAGCTGACCAGGATGACGAGCGGCAGGCGCAGCGATTCGGGCGCGAGGTTGAAGAACGGGTTCTCCATCGCCAGCGCGGCCTGCGAATCGTCGAGCCCCAGGATCATCGCGGCCTGGCCGAAGTAGTTGACCAGGAGGCACGGCATCACGAAACCGAACCAGGAAAGGCGCATCGGCCCGCGCCCGAAGTGCCCCATGTCCGAATAGAGCGCCTCCGCGCCGGTCACCGCCAGCACGACCGAGCCGAGCGCGAGGAACGCCAGCACCTTGTCGGTCAGGAAGAACTGGATCGCGTACCACGGGTTGAGGGCGACGAGCACGCCCGGCATCTGCACCAGATGGTACAGGCCCAGCACCGCCAGAACGACGAAATAGATGACCATGACTGGCGCGAACAGCGCACCGACCTTGGCCGTGCCGCTCTTTTGCAGGACGAACAGGCCGACCAGCAGGATCAGCGCGATGGGCATGACGAAGGGCGCGAGGTTGGACTGCACGACCGTCAGGCCCTCAACCGCGGAAAGCACCGAGACCGCGGGCGTAATCATCGAATCGCCGTAGAACAGCGCGGTCGCGAAAACGCCGAGCATGACGATCAGCCCGCCGTAGCCCGAGCGGCGAATCGCCCCCGAGATCAGCGCGACAAGCGCCAGGCTACCGCCCTGCCCCTTGTTGTCCGCGCGCATGAGAATGCCGACATACTGGACCGCGACGACCAGCGTCATCGACCAGAAGATCAGGCTGACCACGCCCAGGATATGCAGTTCGTCGATCGCCAGCGGGTGCGGGCCGACGAAGGTTTCACGAAACGCGTAGATCGGGCTTGTGCCGATGTCGCCAAAGACGACGCCGACCGCGCCGAACGCGAGCTTCGTTATGTTCCCGGAGGAATGGCCGTGGGAGGACTTGCCCCCGTCTTCGGATAGACCTGTGCCGGCCGGTTCATTTACCGGCAATGCGCCTGTCGTATCCTGTGATGCATCACTCATTCGTGCGCCCCGTCATGGACTCGAGACCCCGTCTCGCACCTGCGGCAAGGTTGAAGGCCGTTAGCAGCAAGGTGGTTGCCTAGCAACGTTCCTCAGTCATTGGTAGTCGAGGATGCATCGGCGGCCGCGCCTTGCGGCGCGCTTTGCTCAGGCGTGGCAAGGTCTTTCTGGCGCTTTTGCAAGGCTTTCAAGAAGGCGTCGAGGCGCTCCAGCTCGGCCGCCAGCGCCGGGCGCCACGGCGCATCGGCGGGAGCGGACTGGAGCAGTGCCACCCATATCGCGCGCGCCTGCGCGTAATCGCCCGACTGCGCCATCGCCAGCCCGAGGAAGAACGGCGGACCTGGCGACTTGGGATCGGCCTTCGCGGCCTTCTGGAACGCGAACGTCGCGGCCGGGGTCAGCGATCCTTCGGAATGCGCGACCAGCGTGTTGGCGAGCGCCAGCCAGGCGTCCGAATTCTTGGGTTCATCCTCCACCGCCCCGAGCAGGACGCGCGCGGCATCGCCGGTCTGCCCGTTGCGCGCGAAGGCATCGCCGATCACCACGTAGCGATTCGTCGGCGGTATCGTCGAATTGGTGATCTTCTGGCGCGCGGCGACGAGGAAGGCCGCTTCCTGCGAGGTCGTGTCGGACACCTTGCTCGGACTTGCCGGAAGTGATGGGCGGCCCTGCAGCACATAGCCCGCAAGGCCCAGCAGCAGCGCGGCGGCCACCGCCTCGCGCCCCCCTGCGGGCACCTTGAACACGAACAGGGCGAGACCAAGCGCGACCAGCGCCAGGGCGATTACCAATACCCAGGTCATGCCCGGTCCCCTTCCTCGCGCCGCGAATCACCCTCTTCGCCGTCCGTCGCGCCATCCATCGCCCCGCGCGCGCGCAGCACGAAACGACGGCGCAGCAGGAGGAAGGCGATCAGCAGGAACACCAGCGGAACCGCATAGAGCGGCCAGGTCAGCTCGGTCAGCTGCGGTTTGTAGCTCACATAATCGCCATAGCGCTCGATCAGCCAGGCGCGGATCTGTTCGGGCTTTTCGCCCCGCGCGATCCGCTCTCGGACAAGGCTGCGCATCGAGCCCGCGATCGGTGCATCCGAATCGGCGATCGACTGGCCCTGGCACTGCAGGCAGCGCAGCGTCGCCATGAGATCGGACGCTTCGCGCTCCTTGGCCGGATCGTCGAGCTGGCGGTAGGCATAAGGCGCGGTGGACTGTTCGCCCTGCGCGAACGTCACCGCCGCTGGCGCACCGAGCCCCAGCGCAAAGGCCATAGCCGCAAGGCGAAAGGCGCGGCGATACGGCATCACAGCGCGGCCTCTTGCAGCTTCTGGAGGATCATCGCCAGCTGGTCAGCGCGAATTTCGCCGACATGCTGGTAGCGGATGATCCCCTTGCCATCGACGACATACGTCTCCGGCACGCCCGAGGAGCCGAGCGCAAGCTGCACCTGGCCATCGTCGTCGGCGCCGATCCCCGCGTAAGGATCGCCGTTTTCGGAAAGGAAGGTGCGCAGGTTGTCGGCCGAATCGCGCACCGAGATGCCCTCGATCACGACGCCCGCCTTGGCCAGCTCGCCCAGCTGGGGCGATTCGACGCGGCACGGAATGCACCAGCTGGCAAAGATGTTGACCAGATGCACCTTGCCATCGCGCAGCGTCGCGCTGCTCAGCCCCTTGCGGCCCGCTTGCGCTGGCGGAAGATCGAAGCTGGGCATCGGCTTGCCGATGAGCCGGCTGCGCACGGTGTGGTCGGCCGGCTTGAACAGCCCGATCGCAACCAGCCCGACAAAGGCAAGGAAGATCGCCAGCGGCAACCAGATCGCCCAGCGCGGCCCCTTGGCGCGGGCAGGTTCTGCAGGGGACGCGGTCATGAACGGCTCTCCTCAAGCTCGCGCTGGCCTTCGCGGCGATCGGCAATGCGATCGCTGGCAACACCGCGCCGCACATCGTTCGCAACGCGCCCCAGCAAGGCCAGCAGGCCGCCAAGCGCGATCAGCACGCCGCCGATCCAGATCAGCGGGACAAACGGCTTCCACCAAAGGCGCAGCTGCCAGCGGCCGTCGTCGGCCTCACCGCCGAGCACGGCGTAGAGCTGGCCGTTCCAGCGCGTCAGCAAGGCGGATTCGGCGGTGTTCTGCGGCGGCGCCCAGAAAGTGCGCGACTGCGGCGTAAGCTGCGTCGGCGCGCCATCGGTCCCGTAGATCACCGCCAGATCGGCCTCGAGCGCGGTCCAGTTGGGGCCAGCGATCGGCTCGATCCCGGCCAGCCTGACCTTCCACGGGCCGACCTGGGTGGTATCCCCCACCTCGACGGCGACCAGCTTCTCTACGGAAAAGGCGCTTTCGCTGCTCATGCCGATGAGGGCGACCGCGATCCCGAAGTGAGCAAAGACCATGCCCCAGACCGCCAGTGGCAGGCGGCGCAGGTTGCGCCCGCGCAAGGGCAGCACGCTCGCCCAGGCAAGCCCCACGCCCATCGCCAGCCCGAGGAAGGGCAGCAGCGCCACCTTGGCGAAGACGACAAGGCCAATCCCCATCGCCACGACCAGCATGGCCGGGATCACCAGCGCCTTGCCCACCCGCGCGAAGGTATCGCGGCGCCAGCGCAGCATCGGCCCGACCGCGAGCACCAGCAGCATGGGCAGCGCAAACAGCGCGCTCATCGGGTTGAAGTACGGCGGGCCGACCGAGACCTGAGCCCCCATCGCCTCGGCGAGAAGCGGGTAGAGCGTGCCGAACAGCACGATGCCCAGGATCGCGCAGAGCAGCACGTTGTTGATCACCAGCGCGCCCTCGCGGCTGATCGGGGCAAAACGTTCGCCCTCGCTCACCGTGCCGGCACGCAGCGCAAAAAGCACCAGCGCGCTGCCGATGTTGATTGCCAGAAGCGCGAGAATGAAGCTGCCCCGCTCAGGGTCGACCGCGAAGGCGTGCACGCTGGTCAGAATGCCCGAGCGCACGAGGAACGTGCCGACCATCGACATCGAGAAGGCAACCACCCCCAGCATCACGGTCCAGATCCGCAAGGCATCGCGCGAGGCGAGCACGCTGACCGAATGGAGCAGCGCGGTCGCGGCGAGCCAGGGCATCAGCGAAGCGTTTTCAACCGGGTCCCAGAACCACCAGCCGCCCCAGCCCAGCTCGTAGTACGCCCAGTACGAGCCCGCCGTGATGCCCAGCGTCAGAAAGATCCACGCGCCCAGCACCCAGGGCCGCATCGCGCGCGCAAAGGCCGGACCGACCTCGCGCGTGACGAGCGCGCCAATGGCGAAGCTGAACGCGATCGAAAGCCCGACATAGCCCAGGTAGAGCGTCGGCGGATGGAACGCGAGGCCAAGGTCCTGCAGCAGCGGGTTGAGCCCCTGCCCTTCGGCAGGCGCGGGCGAAAGCCGCTCGAACGGGTTCGAGGCGATGAGCAGGAACGCGTAGAACCCCAGCGAAACGAAGGCCTGCCCGGCGAGCGTGGCAAGCATCGTGCGTTCGGGCAGGCGCCGCTCGATCAGTGCGACGAAACCGCCCGCCAGCCCCATCACCGTGACCCACAGCAGCATCGAGCCTTCGTGGTTGCCCCAGGCCCCGGCGATCTTGAAGATCAGCGGCTTCATCGAATGCGAATTGAGCGCGACCAGCTTCACCGACAGGTCGGTGACCGCAAAGACGTAGATCAGGCAGGCGAAGGCGACGAGGACAAGCAGCCCCTGCACCACCGCCACCGGACGCACCACGCCCGCCAGGGCGCCGCCCCGTTCGGTCTGCGCCAGGGCGCCGCCCAGCAATTGCAGGGTCGCAAGCGCCGCCGCGAGCCAGAGCGCGGCCAGTCCCAGTTCAGCGATCATTTCGTTTCGGCCACCACCTGACGCGCCTGTTCCCCGGTCATGTCCTTCATTTCGCGCGGAACGTACTTTTCATCGTGCTTGGCCAGCAGATTGTCGGCCTCGAACGTGCCGTCGGGGCGCATGTGCCCTTCGGCGACGACCCCCGACCCCTCGACGAAGAGCGAGGGCACGATACCCTTGAACACCACGGGCACCGTGGCCTTGCCATCGCCGACCACGAAAGCGATCGTCACACCGTCGGGCATCGTCTTGATCGAGCCTTTCTCGACCATGCCGCCAAGGCGCACCCCGCGCGAGGGCGCGGGCGGATTGGCGGTAATCTCGGCCGGGACATAGAAATAGCTCGCCTGGTTGCGCAGCGCCCAGGCGGCCAGCAACGCGGCCCCCACGAGCACCACCAGCGCGATGACCAGCAGCACGAGCCGCTGATGCTTTGCCTTGATTGCCATGCCCTTACCGCTTCCTTGCCGCGTCGCGGCGGCTTTCGGCGCGGCGCATCGTCATCAGCGCCCAGGCGATCATCGCGCTCGTGCCGCCAACACCGATCGCATAGGCCGCAATCACGTAGGGCCAGGCATCCATCGTTTCGCGCATCGCTCAGTTCCCCTCGGCCATGGCCTTGCGGCGCAGCCGCGCCTCGGCCTGCTGGTTGGCCAGAATGGCCCGCATCCGCGCCATCACCACGCCCGCAAAGATCAGCGTGAAGCCAAGCATCGCGATCAGCAGCGGCCACAGGAAAGCCCCCGACATGGCCGAACCGCCGGTGGTGATGCTGGGCGGCTGGTGCTGGCTGTTCCACCAGATTACCGAATAGTGGATGATCGGGATGTTAACCGCGCCGACCAGCCCGAAGATCGCCGGAGCCCGCAGCGCGCCCGAACCCTCCCCGCCATCGGCCGCCTCGCTCGCCTGCGACAGCGCCATCCAGCCAAAGTAGAGAAACAGCAGGACCAGCATCGAGGTCAACCGCCCATCCCACACCCACCATGTCCCCCAGGCCGGGCGGCCCCAAAGCGAACCGGTGATGAGGCAGATGGCGGTAAACACCGCACCGGGCACGGCGCAGGCGCGCGCGGCGATCCCGGCGAGCGGATGGCGCCAGACCAGTTCGGTAAAGCTTGCCGCGGCAATCCCCATCCAGCCCGACATGCCCAGCCAGGCGGCGGGTACGTGCAGGTAGACGATGCGCACCGTCTGCCCCTGCAACCGCTCGGCCGGCGCCACGAACAGGCCCCAGGACAGGGCAGCGAAAGCGATGGCGATGCCCGCGACCAGACACACCGGCATCAACCAGCGAGCCAGGCGCAAGAAACGGGCAGGATTGGCAAAACCGTGCATGATGCGGGCTTTCTAAAGACCGCGACGAAAGGAGCAAGAGGCTCGACGAAAAGCGCAACGCTTTTCAGTGCCCTATTGGTCCAAAGCATCAGATGCAAAAGGGGGGAAGAATGGGGCGATTGATGGGATTCGAACCCACGACCTCCGGTACCACAAACCGGCGCTCTAACCAACTGAGCTACAATCGCCACACAGCCCGGCGTGGACTGGCCACGCTGCGGGAAAGCCGCCTCGATGCGTTCGTGCGAGCGTCATCAGTGCGGGAGCGCGCCTTTGCACAAGGATGAGCGACTTGCCAAGCGAAAAAAGCGCCTCCTGCAAAAACAGGTGCGATTTTCTTGTGTCGGCACCGGGGCTAACCTTGTGCGCATGACCTTTCGCAGCGAATCGTACCCCGTTCCGATCCAGGCCCATCCTGAAGCGCGCGCGCTCGCCTCGGCACGAATCGAAATGTACACGCTGCCCGGTTTTCTCAACGCACAGGAATGCGCCGGACTGATCGCACGGATCGAGGCGCATCATCGCCCCTCGACGATCACCGGCTACAGCGGCGACGATGCCTTTCGCACCAGTTCGACCTGCGACCTGCCCGCCAGCGACCCACTGGTGGCCCGCGTGCGCCAGAGGCTCTGCGCGTTGGCCGGGTGCCCCGAAAGCCACGCCGAACCGCTTCAGGGCCAACGCTACGCGATCGACCAGGAGTTCAAGGCACACACCGACTATTTCGAGCCCGACCGCCCCGAATTCGCGCAATACTGCTCCCACGCAGGGCAGCGGACCTGGACCTACATGGTCTATCTGAACGCCGTCGACGCGGGCGGCGCAACCCGCTTCAAGGTGCTCGAACGCATCATCCAGCCCGAAACGGGCAAGCTGGTGTGTTGGAACAACCAGCGCCCCGATGGTTCGCCCAACGCAGCAACGCTGCACCACGCCATGAAGGTGCGCAGCGGGCGCAAGTACATCATCACCCAGTGGTTTCGCGAACGCGCCTGGGGCTAGAGCCTTTTTCCGGTCAGGCAAAAACATCGGACGGTTCCAAAAGTGCGCCAAGACAAAGGCCCGGAGCGGCCTAGCGGCTCCCGTCCGATCGAAAGCCCTCCAGCACCACCCCCTTCGCGCGCCGCCCTTCGCGCGCCTCGCTTCGCAGCGACCATCAGGGCATCGCCCGAGGCAATCCTTAACGCGGCTCTCGCCCGGCGCGCGCGATAACCGGACCAGGGCGTTTTTTCCGAGTCACTTCGTGTTCCACTGCCATCGAAAAGCGCTCCACAACCCCGACAGGAGCACCCGACCGGTGAGCCAACGCCTGGCCCGACTGCCTTCCATCCACACGCTCAAGCCCGCCGAGCGGCGCCGCGAGGGGCGTCACCCCAGCCGCCATGGCGTCGTCGTGCGCTGCGACGCCGCACTGCGCGGTTCGGCCTGGCTGATCGACATTTCGCCCTATGGCTGCGCGCTGTGGGGGCGCGGCCTCGCGCTGCGCTGCGGCGTCGTCGTCACCCTGCGCCCGATCGAGGCGCCCCACAGCGCAGAAACCGATCTGGACGCCATCGTGCGCTGGATTCGCGAGGACACTGCGGGTCTCGAATTCCTGCGTCCGCTAACCGGCTCGGCCAAACGCCCGGCCGCCGTGTGGCAGGCCATCGTCAGCGAGAGCCCCCCCTGACCCGCCCCGAACAGCCCCAAAACGAAAAAAAGGCGGCCCGAAGACCGCCCTTTCCCGAATTCGTGTCTGGCGAAACGCCCGCTCACTTCTTGTTGAGCGAGAGACCACCGAAACGCTTGTTGAACTGGGCAACGCGGCCGCCTTCGTTGACGCGCTGCTGACCACCGGTCCAGGCCGGGTGCGTGGTGGGATCGACGTCGAGGACGAGCGTGTCACCTTCCGAGCCCCAGGTCGAACGGGTCTGGAACGTGCTGCCATCGGTCATCTGCACGGTGATCATGTGGTAGTCGGGATGCGTATCGGCCTTCATCGTCGTAATCTCTCTTGCATATGGCCGGTTCCGACCGGCCTGCCTAGGAAAGCGGGGCGCTTACAGCGAACCGCGCAAAATAGCAAGCCCTACCCGCTCCGCCGCGACCACCAGAGCCGCGTGCGCAAACGGGCAGGTCCCGGATCAGGCGTCGGCAATCATCGCGGTGAAGTTGACCTCGCAGGTCACCTTTCCATCGATCGACGCCTTGCCCCAGAACTTGCACACCCGCGCGCGCTTCTGAACGAAGCCGACCTTGAGGTCGAGCAGGTGGCCAGGCGTCACGGGCGAGCGGAACTTGGCTTCCTCGATCGCCATGAAGAACACCAGCTTGCCCGAACCCGCCAGGCCCAGAGTCTCGATCGCGAGGATACCGGCGGTCTGCGCGAGCGCCTCGATCTGGAGGACGCCGGGCATGATCGGACGACCGGGGAAATGGCCCTGGAAGAAATCCTCGTTGAAGCTCACAGCCTTGACCGCGTGGATCTCCTCCTCGTCGAAGGAGACGACGCGATCGACCAGCAGCATCGGATAGCGATGCGGCAGCGCCTCGAGAATCTTCGGGATGTCGTAGACCAGTTCGCCCGGTTCGCTCATTTCACTCAACTTTCAGATAAGGTGTGATCGGTCGATCAACGACCGGTCTGCTGAGCCGCACCGGCAGCCGGAGCAGCCTGGCCAGCGGCCGCGGCGCGACGGGCGCGCTCTTCACGAACCTGGCGCGGTTCCCAGCCCTGCGGCGGAACGAGCTGCGCCGAGGGGATCGCCGTGTTCAGCTCGTTCAGGATATCCTGGTTGAGCGAATAGGCGCCGTTGGTCATCGCCAGCACTGCATCGGGGCTGAGCAGAAGGGTGATGCCCTTCTTTTCCATCGCATTCTTGATCGCGTCGTTCAGCTTGTCCTCGATCTGCTCGGAGACATAGGCGCGCGAGAGCGAAACCGGCGCGAGGATCTGCTGCAGTTCCTGCTGGCCCTGCTGCTGGATCTGCTGGATCTGCTGGCCCTGCTGCTGGAGCGCGGCCTCATTCGGCTTCGCGGCCTGGCTATCGGTCTGGTACTTGGTGATCAGCGGCTGAAGCTGCGCCTCGATCGCCGCCTTGCGCGACTTGGCCTGATCGATCTGCGCCTTGTAGGTGGTCTCACGCTGCGTTTCGGCGGTCTTGAACGCGTTCGAGTTGGCGATGATCGCGTTGAAATCGGCGACGCCGATCCCGGCGACGACCGAACCCGTGGGCGCTGCAGGAGCGGCGGGAGCAGCAGCGGCCTTGGCGTTTGCAACCATCGGGCTGGCCGCCGCGGCGAGAGCAAGGCCTGCGACCAGAGCGGCGGACTTGATAGTCTTGTTCATCAGAATTGCGTTCCCACGTTGAATGTGAAGACCTTGGTGTCATCACCCTTTTCCTTGAGGATGACCTTCGAAATATCGATGCGGAACGGGCCAAAGGGCGAGTTCCAGTTGACCCCGAAACCAACCGCGAGACGCGGCAGCCAGGTGTCACCGACATAGGACTCGGTGAAGTAGCTGGTGCTGCCCACCTTGGTGTTGGCAATGCCGTTGGTGGTCGAAGAAGTGGTCGTCGTGCTGGTGTAACCGCTCGAGGTGCCGTCGTTGACGTAATAGAGCTGGTTGCCGTCGGAATCGCGCGAACCGATGAAGCAGCCGTCCGAGCAATCGCTGGTGTCGGGCTTCTTGGTGCCCCAGACCGCGCCGACGTCGGCGAAGATCGAGGGACGCAGGCCCATCTCACGCGCACCCGAACCCAGCGGGATCTCCATTTCGGCGCGCCCCTTGTAGTAGTACTTGCCGCCCAGCGCGTCGTCCGAGGTGCTCGACACGGTCGAATCGTCGTCGACCGTCGAGCTGTAGTACTTGCGCAGCACGCGCGGGCCGACGCCGCGAATACCGAAGCCGCGCATGCTCGGCTCGCCGAGGTAGAAACGGTCGGTCAGGCGGACCGAATCGCCACCCCAGCCCTCGATCACACCGCCCTCGCCCTGCAGCGAGAAGATGAAGCCCTTGCCCAGCGGCCAGTACTTCGCCGCGTTGGCGCGCAGGCGCACGTACTTCACGTCGCCACCCAGGCCGGCAAGGTCCACGCTGATCTGCGCGGTCTCGCCCTTGGTCGGGCGCATGCGGTTGTCGAGCTTGTCGTAGACCAGCGAGAAGCCCAGGATCGAGCTGACGCGGTTGCCGATGGCATCGCACAGGTAGCGGCCAGCACGCAGCGGATCGCAGGTCGAGTTGCCGTCGCTGTCGGTCGAGTAGAACTGGCTCTTGCTCAGCGAGACCTGGTCGTAGTTGAGCGTGTAGCGGCCGATCGCGGTGATGTACTCGGTGACCGGGACACCCGCGCGGACCTGGAAGCCCGTCGTGGTCTGCTCGTAGGTCGTGTTGCGGTCCGAGTTGTAGTAGTTGAAGTTGTTGTAGTCGCGCCGGTAGATGTCGACGCCGAGCGAGACGTTCTTGTCGAACAGGTAAGGCTCGACGAAGCTGGCCTGGACCGAGCGCGAGTACGACGAATAGCTGCCCGAAAGGCCCACCGTCTGGCCGCGGCCGCGGAAATTGTTCTGCTTGATCGAGGCCTGGAAGATGAAGCTTTCCAGGCTCGAGAAACCGGCCGAAAGCTGGAGTTCGCCGGTCGGCTTTTCCTCGACGTTGGCTTCGAGCACGATGCGGTCATCGGCATCGCCCGGCTTCTGCTCGACCTCGAACTTCTCCTGGAAGTAGCCGAGCGACTTGATGCGGTTGGTCGAACGCTTGACCTGCAGCGAGTTGAACGCATCGCCCTCGGCGAGACGGAACTCGCGGCGGATGACCTTGTCCTGAGTCAGCGTGTTGCCGTTGATGTCGATGCGCTGGACGTAGACGCGCGGCGCCTCGCGGATCACGAAGGTCAGCCCCATGGTGAGGTTGTCCTTGTCGCGATCGTACTGCGGGCGCACGTCGGCAAAAGCGTAACCGAACGCGCCGGCGGTCGTGTTGAGGTTGTCGATGGTGTCTTCGACGAGCTTGGCGTTGTACCAGTCGCCCTTCTTCATCGGCAGGTTGGCCGACATCTTCTTGCTGTCGAAGTCGCGGATCTGGCTTTCGACCTTCACGTCCCCGAACTTGTAGCGCTTGCCCTCCTCGACCACGTAGGTGAGGATGAAGTCCTTCTTGTCCGGGGTCAGTTCGGCAACCGCCGAGACGACGCGGAAGTCGGCATAGCCCTGGGTCAGGTAGAACTGGCGCAGCTTCTGCTGGTCGAACGCCATGCGATCGGGATCGTAGCTGGTCGCCGAGGAAAACAGGCGGAAGAAGCGCGATTGCTTGGTCACCATCTGCGTGCGCAGCTCGGCGTCGGAAAATTCCTTGTTGCCGATGATGTTGATCTGGCGGACCTTGGACTTGTCGCCCTCGGTGATCTCGAACACGATGTCGACGCGGTTCTGATCGAGCGCCACCATCTTGGGTTCGACCGTCGCGGCGTAGCGGCCCTGGCGCTTGTAGAGCTCGATGATGCGCGCGACGTCGGCGCGGACCTTGGACCGGGTGAAGATCTGGCGCGCGGCCAGCTTGATCTCGGGCAGGATCTTGTCGTTCTTGATCCGCTTGTTGCCTTCGAGAATGATGCGGTTGATGACCGGGTTTTCCTGCACCGTGATGACCACGTTGCCATCGGTGTTGGTCACCTCGACGTTCTTGAACAGCTCGGTCGCGTAGAGATCCTTGAGCGCGGCGTCGGCGGCGGTCTTGGTGTAAGGCTGGCCGACGCGAAGCTTGGTGTAGGACAGCACGGTCTGCTGCTCGAGACGCTCGGCACCGGCAACGGTCAGCGAGGTGATCGGCGGGCCGGCCGGCTCGGCGGGAGCGGCCTGCTCGGTGGGAGCGGCCTGCTGCGTTTCGCCGGGGCCCGCGCCATCCTGGTCCTGTGCGAACGCCGACATGGGCAAACCCGCAAGGATCGTGGTCCCAAGGAGGACGGCCGCGACGTGCGACGAGCGGCGAGCCTCAGTGCTGCGAACCATTTCCAATCCCATCATTTGCAAGCAATTTCCCGATAGTCGCTTTCGCGAGCCTATTAAACACCCGCAGGTTCGCACCAAAACCTGCGCAAGACCGCAGCCATCTGCCCGATGGACGCCGTCCGATCAAGCAGCCAAACTTGGCAACACTAAGATCCCAGAAAATTTTTCCCGCCTATCCCCCGAAAATCGGCAGAGAAGCCAGATCGTTGACCGTCACGAACACCATCAGCGCCAGCACGAATACCACGCCGGTACGGATGGCCCACTCCTGACTGCGACCGTCGAGCGGCTTGCGGCGAACCCATTCGGCTACGTAAAAGGCCAAATGCCCCCCGTCGAGGCCAGGGATTGGCAGCAGGTTGATGAATGCCAAGTTAATCGAAATGAGCGCCACGAAGTGGACGAAGGCTTCCCAGCCAAGCTGGAACTGCGCGCCCGAATACTGCGCGATCTTGATCGGACCGCCCAGCTCCTTGACCGACCGTTCGCCCAGCACCATCTGCCGCAGCCCGGTCACCATGTCGCCCATCACCTGGAAGCTGCGCGAGACACCGATGCCCAGCGCCTGAAGCGGGCCCACGGGCACGGTGTGCCCCACCCGGCCTGCCACGCCGATCATCCCGACAGGGCGGACATGCCCCTTCCCGTCAGGCGCCTCGACCGACTTGACCGGCACCTGGAACACCCGCGCATGGCCGCCCCGAAGCACCGTGAAAGGCAGCGTCTGCCCCGCCTGCGGCTGGACGGCGGCAATCACGTCCTCGAAGCTGGTGACGTCGGCATCGCCCACGCGCACGATGCGATCCCCCTCCTCGAGCCCGGCCGCACGGGCCGGGGAATCGGGTGTGAACCCATCGACCACCGGCTGGTCGTAGGTCAGGCCAAGATCGCCGATCCGCGCGGTCTTGCCAAAGCCGTCGCTTTCCTCGCGGCTGGCGATGGGGACCGGGAAGGTCATCGTATCGCCGTCGCGGTCGACGGTGACGGAGACGGTGCGCCCCGGCCAGGGCAGCGTCAGGCGCACGACGTCCTGCGCGTCCTCGACCTTCTGACCATCAATCGCGGTGATCCGGTCGCCTTCGCGCAGCCCCGCCTCGCGCGCGGTGGAGCGAGGGCTGAAATCGGCGATCTGGGGATCGATCACCAGCTTGCCCTGGACCAGCGTGAACGCCGCCAGGATCGCCACGCAGACGAGGAAATTGGTCATCGGCCCGGCCAGCACGATCAGCGCACGCTGCCACAACGGCTTCACGTGGAAGGTCTGCGCCCGTTCGCGCGGCGACAGCGCGGCGTCGGACGCGGCGGGCATGCTCGCGGGGTTCATGTCGCCGGCGAACTGCACATAACCGCCCAGCGGCAGCATCGAGAGCTTCCAGCGCGTCCCGCGCCGATCGGTCCATCCCGCGATTTCCTTGCCGAACCCGATCGAGAAGGCATCGGCCTTCACCCCGAACCAGCGTCCGACCAGATAGTGCCCCAGCTCGTGGATCAGCACGAGCGGCCCCAGGAGGAGCGCAAAGGCGAGGATCATCGTCAGAAAACCGGGGGAACCGCTCACGGCAAGGTGTCTCCGTTCTGGGACAGGATATCAGCGACGGGCCGCAAGAGGCAGGATTTTAGCCACACGGCATCAACGCCAGCGCCCGCCGGCGCGCTTCGGCATCGACCGCAAGGACTTCATCGAGCGTCTGCGGGGCGCACGGCGCGAAAGTTTCGAGCACATGCTCCACTTCTGCGGCGATCCGGGTGAATGCAATCTGACCACGCAGGAAGGCTTCCACCGCGATCTCGTTGGCCGCGTTGAGCACGGCGGGCATCGCCCCGCCCGCCTCCGCCGCCGCGCGGGCAAGCCGGGTCGCGGGGAAGCGGTCCTCGTCGGGCGCGAAGAACGTCAGCTGGCCGATCGCGGCCAGATCGAGCGGGTCGCAGGGCGTTTCCATGCGCGCGGGCCAGGCCAGCACCGACGCGATCGGCACGCGCATGTCCGAAGGCCCCAGCTGCGCCAGCGTCGAACCGTCGCGGTATTCGACCATCGAATGGACGATCGACTGCGGGTGGACGACGATGCGCAGCGCATCGAGCCTGACCGGAAAGAGGTAATAGGCCTCGATCAGCTCGAGCCCCTTGTTGAACATCGTCGCCGAATCGACGCTGATCTTGGCGCCCATGTCCCAGTTGGGATGCCTGACCGCCTGCGCGGGCGTTGCCGCGGCAAGCTGCGCCGAGCTCCAGTCGCGAAACGGCCCGCCACTGGCAGTCAGCGTGATCGAACGCACATCGCGCGAGCAGTTGCCCTGCAGGCACTGGAAGATCGCGTTGTGTTCGGAATCCACCGGCAGCAGCGTTGCTCCCGTGCGTGTCACCGCCGCAGTCATGATCCCGCCCGCCGAGACCAGCGCTTCCTTATTGGCAAGCCCGATCAGACCGCCCTGTTCGATCGCGGCCATCGTCGGGGCCAGCCCCGCACAGCCCACGATGGCGGCGATCGTCATGTCCGCGCCGCGCGCCGCCGCCTCGACCAGCGCCTGCGCGCCACCGGCAGCCTCGATCCCGCTGCCGGCGAGCGCTTCGCGCAGCGCGGGCAGGCAAGCTTCATCGGCAACAACGGCCACTTCGATGGCGAATTCGCGCGCCAGCGCGGCGAGCGCCTCGACGTTGCGGTTGGCGCTCAGCGCGACGACGCGCCAGTCCTTGCGGTTGCGCCGCACGAGATCGAGCGTGGAGCTACCGATGGACCCGGTCGCGCCCAGAATGGAGAGAGTACGCACGGCGTCTTTCATTGGCGCGATCATGGCTGAAACAGGATCGCAAGAGCAAGCAGGAAGAGCACGGCAAGCAGGCCGTCGACCCGGTCGAACAGCCCGCCGTGGCCCGGAATGAGGTTCCCCGAATCCTTGACCCCGGCGCGGCGCTTCATCCAGCTTTCGAGGAAATCGCCTGCCTGCGCACAGACCGCCAGGATGATGCCGAACAGCAGGCACTGCGCAAAGAGCGCGATCGGGCTGGCGGTCAGGAACCAGCAGCTGTCCGACCCGAAACAGCCGCGCGATGCGGCCGGATCGCCGATTGGCACGATCGCGATCGCCCCGTTCTTCCACGCCATGGCCGCGCCGAACAGCACCAGCGTCGCCCCGGCGCAGCCGCCCGCAAGCCCCGACCAGGTCTTGGAGGGGCTGATCGCGGGCGCGATCTTGGGGCCGCCCAAGCTGCGCCCCGCAAAATAGGCGCCGACATCGACCCCGATGACGGCCAGCAGCACGGTCATCAGCGGCGCCAGCGTGAAAGCCGAATTGTGCAGGAACAGCAGCATCGCCGCGCCCACGCCCACGTAGAGCATCCCGGCAAAGTTCCACAGGCCGCGCTGCATCGCCTCGCGCGCCACGGGCCGCGTCAGGCGCACCCATTCCCACAGCACCCCGATCGCCACCGCGCCCACGAACGCCATCCACAGCGCCCCGCCGACCCACAGCGCCGTGCCCGCCACGGCCAGCATGACGACAGCCGAAGCCGCGCGCACGCCCAGATCGGAACGCTTGCGCGCCCCCACAGGCTCAACGTCCGCCATAACGCCGCTCGCGATTGGCGAAGCAGCCAAGCGCTTCCTTGAGGTGATCGAGCGTGAAATCGGGCCACAGCACGTCGGTGAAATAGAGCTCGGCATAGGCCGCCTGCCACAGCAGGAAGTTCGACAGGCGCACTTCGCCCGACGTGCGGATCAGCAGGTCGAGCGGCGGCAGATCGGCAGTGTCGAGTTCGACCGCGATCGTCTCGGGCGTGATCGGCCCCTTGGCCGCAGCCTTGGTCGCCGCGCGCGCGATCTCGTCCTGCGCGCCATAGTTGAGCGCAACGGCCAGCGTCGTCCCGGTGTTTTGGGCGGTGCGCGCGATCGCCCCGTCGATCAGCTCGACGACGTCGGGCTTGAAGGCCGAATAGTCACCGATGATCCTGAGGCGCACGCCCGCGCGCGCGAATTCGTCGAGGTCGGACAGGATGAAGCGCTTCATCAGGCTCATCAGGTCCGAGACTTCTTCTTCGGGCCGGCGCCAGTTCTCGGTCGAGAAAGCGTAGAGCGTGAGCGCTTCGAGCCCCAGCTCGCGCGCGCCGCGCACGACCCGGCGCACCGCTTCCACGCCGCGCTGGTGCCCCATTGCGCGTGGCAGCAGGCGCTTCTTCGCCCAGCGCCCGTTGCCATCCATGATGATGGCGACGTGGCGCACCGTTGCGGGTTCGTCGGTTCCCATCAGGCCTCTCCCGAGACGAACGCGTCAGGCATCACTTACCGAGGATTTCCTTTTCCTTGTGCGCGTACGCCTCGTCGACGGCCTTGATCTGGTCGTCGGTCAGCTTCTGCACGTCGGCTTCGGCGCGCTTGCGCTCGTCCTCGGAAATTTCCTTCTTGTTCTCGTCGGCCTTGAGCGCTTCCATGCCGTCGCGCCGCACGTTGCGGATCGCGACCTTGGCCTTTTCGGCGTACTGCCCGGCGATCTTGACCAGATCCTTGCGGCGCTCCTCGGTCAGATCGGGGATCGGCAGGCGCAGCGTGTTGCCATCGTTGATCGGGTTGAGCCCGAGGCCCGCCGAACGGATCGCCTTTTCCACAGGCCCCACATTCGACTTGTCCCACACCTGCACCGAGATCAGGCGCGGTTCGGGAACCGAGACGGTGGCCACCTGGTTGAGCGGCATCTTCGAGCCGTAGACCTCGACCGTCACCGGATCGAGCAGCTGGGTGCTGGCGCGCCCGGTGCGCAGACCGGTAAGATCGCCCTTGAGGGATTCGACCGCCCCCTTCATGCGGCGTTCGAGATCGTCCTTGTCGTACTTGGCCATGTCAGGCTCCTTTCTGCACGATCGTCTTGGTGCCCTCGCCCGCCAGAACAGCGGCCAGGTTGCCCTGCTCGCGGATCGAGAAGACGACGATCGGAATGGCGTTGTCGCGGCACAGGGCCACGGCGGATGCGTCCATCACCTTGAGGTTGTCGGCGAGGACGGTGTCGTAATCGACGCTGCTGTAGCGCACGGCGTCGGGGTTGGTCTTGGGATCGCTGTCGTAGACGCCATCGACGCTGGTGCCCTTGAGCAGCGCATCGCACTTCATTTCGGCGGCGCGCAGCGCGGCGCCGGAATCGGTCGTGAAATAGGGAGCGCCAACGCCCGCGGCGAAGATTACCACGCGGCCCTTTTCCAGATGGCGCTCGGCGCGGCGGCGGATCACCGGCTCGCACACCTTGTCCATCTCGATCGCGGACTGCACGCGGGTGGGCACGCCCAGCTGCTCGAGCGCGTTCTGCATCGCCAGCGCGTTCATCACCGTCGCCAGCATCCCCATGTAGTCGGCCTGAGCCCGGTCCATGCCCTTGGCTGCGCCCGCCATGCCGCGAAAGATGTTGCCGCCACCGATCACCAGGCAGATCTCCAGCCCGGTGTCCTTGGCCGCCTTCACTTCCTTGGCCATTTCGGCCACGAATTCGGGATCGATGCCAAACGGCTGCGAGCCCATGAGAACTTCACCCGAAAGCTTGAGCAGAACGCGTTTGTAAGGGGTGGAACTCATTGCCGCACGGTCTCCTGAACTTGGGTCGGCAAGGGCTTTAGGAGGGTGGCCCGGTGTTGCCAAGGGCGAGAACTTAGATTTCCGGGCGGATACTGTGATCGACCCGCCTCAGTCGACAAAAGCCACGCGGCGATCAAACGCGCGCTGCGCCTGCGCCACATCGCCCATGCGCCGCTCGGCCCAGTCGATCATCGCCTGGAGCGCATCGATCAATTCCGCGCCAAGCGGCGTGATCGCGTAGCTGACCTTGACCGGGATGCTCGCCACCACGCACCGCTCGACCAGCCCGTCGCGTTCAAGCGCGCGCAGCGTCTGGCTCAGCATCTTTTGCGAGATACCCGCGATCCGCCGTCGCAGCGCGTTGAAGNCCACCACGCACCGCTCGACCAGCCCGTCGCGTTCAAGCGCGCGCAGCGTCTGGCTCAGCATCTTTTGCGAGATACCCGCGATCCGCCGTCGCAGCGCGTTGAAGCGCATCGCCTCCCCGCCCAGCGTTATCAGGATGAGCACGCTCCACTTGTCCGCCACCCGGTCGAGCAGCTGGCGCGTGGGGCAATTGGCGGCAAAGACGTCGGGGCCGAGCCCCGCCTCGTTCGCGATGCGGGTTACCGACAGGTTACCGAGTGCGGAAAAAGTGCCTTCTTGCATGACCGCTATCGATAGCACACTTGGTAACCATTCGATACCACTCATGGAGACAGGACCAATGAAGATTGCCGTTTTGGGCGCCAGCGGACGCGCCGGATCGCAAATTGCGACACAAGCTGCCGCCCGCGGCCATGAAGTGATCGCCATTGCGCGGCGCCCGGAGGCCATCCCCACCGCGCCGGGCATCCACGCAAAGCAAGGCGACGCCTCCGACGCGGCCGCCCTCGCCCCGCTGATCAGCGGATGCGAGGCCGTCATCAGCGCGCTGCATTTCGACGTTCCGGCAGCAACTCTGCTCACCGCCCTGCGCGAAGCGGGCGTGCCGCGCCTCCTCGTCACCGGCGGCGCGGCCAGTCTCAAGGGTCCGGACGGCGTGCGCCTGATCGACGGTCCCGGCTTTCCCGAAGACTGGAAGGGGGCAGCGCTGGGCGGCATCGCCTTCCTCGACGACCTCAAGGCGGTGTCGGACATCGACTGGACGTTTTTCTCCCCCGCGATGATCATCTTCGAGGGCGAGGCGCTCGGCCACTATCGCAAGGGCGGGGACGATCTGGTCCTCGATGCAAACGGTGAGAGCAAGATCAGTTTTGCCGACTACGCCACGGCCATGGTCGACGAACTAGAGAACCACGAACACAGCCGCCAGCGCTTCACCGCCGCCTACTGACCGCTGGCCTACCTTAATCCCTCGCGGCGGTAAAACGCCGCGAGGGCACCCGGCGAACCCAGAAAAAGCGCGGGAAGACCACCCTGCCCGACAAGCCCCCGGTAACGCGCGCCGTTGCGCCGTCCCGGCCCGATCATGAAGGCAAGCATCGCCCACTTCACCGAATCGCGCCCGCCTTCGAGCCCGCCACACCGGTCGCGCTCGAACCAGCATCGCCGCACATAGCGCCACAACCGCAGGAGGAGCGGCGCGTCGAGCACGATCAGCCCGCTCGCCCGTTCGAGCCGCTGTGCCAGACAGACCGAATAGTTCCCGTCCATCACCCAGCGCTCGGTTGCGAGCGCTGCGGCGTGCAGCGCGAGAAACTCGGCCTGCGGACGCTCGACCCAGTCGGTTCCGGGCAAATGTCGGAAGCGATCGAGATGCACCACCGGCAGCCCCTGCCTTGCCCCGATCGCGCAGGCCAGTGTCGACTTCCCCGCGTTCGACGGCCCCATCACGCAGATGCGAGCCCCCAGATCCTCCAGTTGCACCGGCACGCGCCCTTCTCCTTCGCACCGGTAATACCAAAAAGGGGCCGCAGGAGCGATTGCTCCTGCGGCCCCTCTTGAATTTGGCCGATCCGGGTGAGGATCAGATGCCGGCAGCTGCCGCCACTTCAGCCGCGAAGTCCGAGACTTCCTTCTCGATGCCTTCGCCCAGCTGGTAGCGCACGAAGTCGACGAGCTCGATCTTCGCGCCCGCTTCCTTGCCCGCTGCGTTGACGACTTCGAGGATCGGGGTCTTGTTGTCCATCACGAAGACCTGCGACAGGAGAGCGTTCTCCTTGGCGTACTTCGCGATCGCACCGTCGACCATCTTGGCCTGAACCGCTTCGGGCTTGCCCGATTCGGCCGCCTTTTCCTCAGCGATCTTGCGCTCGCGAGCGATCAGCTCGGCGTCGAGATCCTCGGCGGTCAGCGCGAGCGGGAAAGCGGCGGCGATGTGCATCGCGATCTGCTTGCCCAGCGTTTCGAGCACGTCGGCCGAAGCTTCCGATTCAAGCGCGACGAGCACGCCGATCTTGCCCAGGCCCGGCGCCGCGGCGTTGTGCATGTAGGGGACGACGAGGCCCTGCTTGACCGAAACGGTCTTCATGCGGCGAACCTGCTGGTTCTCGCCGATGGTCGCAACGTTGTTGGTCAGCTTGTCGGCAACCGAGCCACCATCGGGGTAGGCCGCTGCCTTGAGCGCTTCGACATCGTCGCCATCGACGCCCAGGGCCACGGTCGTGGTCTTGCGCACGAAGTCCTGGAACTGCTCGTTCTTGGCAACGAAGTCGGTTTCCGAGTTGACTTCGACGGCAACGCCCTTGGTGCCTTCGACGGCAACGCCGACGAGACCTTCGGCCGCGGTGCGGCTCGACTTCTTGGCGGCAGCCGCCAGACCCTTGGCGCGCAGCGCGTCAACCGCGGCTTCGATGTCGCCGTTGGTTTCGTCGAGGGCCTTCTTGCAGTCCATCATGCCGGCGCCCGAGCGCTCGCGCAGGGTCTTCACGTCTGCGGCGGTGTAAGCAGCCATCGCTCAAATCCTCTTGTTTGGTGTGAACCGCGTCGTCGCGGTTTCCGAATACAGGTGCGCGCCGAGCCCCATGGACCCGGCGCGCGACAATTCCATGACGAAAGTGTCGTGAAACGCCGGGGCTATCAGGCCTCGACAACCGCCTCGGCGGTGGGCTCGTCCATCGCGCCAACGTCGACACCGCTGTCGTAAATGGCGTCCTGGCCACCCTTGGTCGCGGCCTGCGCGATCGCGTCGCAGTACAGACGCACGGCGCGGCTGGCGTCGTCGTTGCCCGGGATCGGGAACGCGATGCCCTGCGGGTTCACGTTGGTGTCGAGCACGGCAACGACGGGGATGCCAAGCACGTTGGCTTCCTTGATCGCCAGCTCTTCCTTGTTGGCGTCGATCACGAACATCACGTCCGGGATGCCGCCCATGTCGCGGATACCGCCGAGCGAGAGCTCGAGCTTGTCGCGCTCACGGGTGAGCTGAAGGATTTCCTTCTTGGTCAGGCCGTGGGTATCGCCAGCGAGCTGCTCTTCGAGCGCCTTGAAGCGCTTGATCGACTGCGAAATGGTCTTCCAGTTGGTGAGCATGCCGCCCAGCCAGCGGTGGTTGACGAAGTGCTGACCGCAAGCGCGCGCGGCTTGAGCGATCGGCTCCTGCGCCTGGCGCTTGGTGCCGACGAAGAGAACCTTGCCGCCAGCCTGAACGGTGGCCGACACGAAGTCGAGCGCGCGCGCCATGAGCGGCACGGTCTGCGACAGGTCGATAATGTGGATGCCGTTGCGCGCACCGAAGATGTACGGCTTCATGCGCGGGTTCCAGCGGTGGGTCTGGTGGCCGAAGTGGGCGCCAGCTTCGATGAGCTGCTGCATCGTGACGGTAGGAGCCGCCATAGGATAATTCCTTTCCGGTTATACCTCTGGAAAACAGGAACCGTGGGGCAAGACACCCGCTGCGGCACCGGTATGTGCGCTTTCCATGTGGACTAGCCTTTGGCCCGTGCCCCGCGAATTCGGGACATGTGCCGTTCAGGCGCGCCGCCCTTAGCCATTTTGGCGCCGCGATGCAAGCGCCGTTTCGAACGCCGCCCCAAGCGGCCACCCCAAGAGCCTACCCCAAGCGGACGTTCGTCAATCGCGCGATCAGTGAACGCGCAGCGAACCGGTAACCCCAAAGGCACGGTCGATCGCGAAATCGTCGGCCGGCTCCCCCTGCTCCACCACACCCTCGAGCAAGGATACCGTCTGATCGATGATCGATTGCATCTGCAGCAAGGTCTCGCCGATCGCCTCCACCGACTGCGCCGCACGCGGGAAATCCGCGACGATCACCAGGCCATGCTGCTGGTCGATCGAGAAGCGGCAGCCCAGCAAACGATCGTGCAAGCGGGCCAGGGTCAGGCACAAACCAAGCTCGGGCTCGACATCCTCGAGCACCAGCCCCTTGACCTGCAACCAGTCCTCGACCCGGAACAGCGACCAGGAACTCCCCGTGCTGTGATCGGTCAGGAATACTTCGTCGGCCCCGATCTCCTCGATCTCGAACGCGTTCTGGGCGCACCAGTCCGCCAGACCGTCAAGGGTGATGAGCCGCACCGGAAGCCCGCCAATAGTCATGCGCAATCCTAATTTGCCGAACGCAACGCCTCGGCCGCACACCGGCCAGGACGCCCCGTCCCCTCTACCCGAAATAGCCCTTGACAACCATGGAACAAATCAGGAACAAGGAAATGGTTGGAACATTGATAGAACAGATTCGTGTTTTCCACAAGTCATCCACAGCCCTCCCCACGGGAGCCGAGCCAGCCAGGGAAACGATCATGAGTGCCTTTGCCGCCAGTCTCTTCGCCCTCGCCGCCATCGTTTCGGTGCTCGCCATGGCCCATAGCTGGATGCATTACGGGCGCCGCATGCTGGCCCTGCACAACCAGTTGCACGGCGAACGGCACGGGGCCCGCGCGATGTTGGACGTGGCACCGGCCGCGCCACCCCGCCTTGCGCTGCAGGACGAAGCGCGCGGCGGCGCGATCAGGACGGACCAAGCGGCGCGCCGCTCGCGTCCTCAACATAGCCAGGCTCGATGCCCGGCTCGTTCGCGGCTGGTCCTTGCCGCCTGACACGGGCGTAGAGCACCCAGCCATAGGGCACGAGCAGAAGGTAGCCCACGGTCAGGACGACCAGCGTCCACCACGGATCGGTCAGCAGGAAGGCCATCGTCAGGCTGACCAGCAGCAGCACGAAAAGCCTCAGGCGCGGCGGTGGCCGCAGCCGCTGCCAGCTGAGCGTTGGCAGGTTCGAGATCATCAGGACCGCGATCAGCACCATCCACAGGCTGACAGCGACCGGATCGGCAAATTCGGGCCGCGTGCTGGCGATCCACAGGTCGAGCGGCAAGAACGCAAGATAGGCGCCCAGCGGCGCCGGAACGCCCGTCAGGAACCCGGCGCGCTTGTGCGGCTGATCGTCCATGTCGAGCCGCGCGTTGAAGCGCGCAAGGCGCAGCACGCAGCAGATCGCAAAAGCCAGCGCCGCCACCCAGCCCATGCTCGGCAGCGCGTGCAGCGTCCACAGATAGACGATGAGCGCGGGCGCCACGCCGAACGAAATCGCATCGGCCAGACTGTCGAGCTCGGCTCCGAAACGCGACTGCGCCTTCAGAAGACGCGCCGCGCGGCCGTCGATCCCGTCGAGCACCCCGGCCAGGATCACCGCCAGCACCGCACGCTCGAAATCACCTGCGATGGCAAAACGGATGCCCGTCAGGCCCGAGCACAGCGCGGCCGCGGTAATCGCGTTGGGCACCAGCGCGCGCAATGTCAGGCCGCGCACCGCCCGCGGCGCGGGCGCGGACGTGACCTGCGGGTCTTCGCTCACTGCGAAACACCTTCGATCAGCGGAGCCGAACCGACCTCGCCCAGGACCGTCTCACCCGCAACGATACGCTGGCCCATCAGCACCTTGGGCTCGGTACCGGCGGGAAGGTAGACATCGACCCGGCTGCCGAAACGGATGAGGCCGATGCGTTGCCCCGCCGCGATGATGTCGCCCGGCTTGACGAAGGGAACGATACGCCGGGCAACGAGGCCCGCGATCTGGGTGAAGCAGATCGACAGGCCATCGCCGCGCTCGATCAGGATGTGCTGACGCTCGTTCTCCTCGCTCGCCTTGTCGAGGTCGGCGTTGACGAACTTGCCCGGAATATAGACGACGCGGCGCACCGTGCCGCCGATCGGGGCGCGGTTGATGTGGACGTCGAACACACTCATGAAGATCGAGACGCGGGTTACCGGCTCGGACGAGAGCGGCGAACGGCCGCTGCCATCGTCGATGGTCAGTTCGCGCGGCGGCGCGACCTTCTGGATCAGCGTAACAAGACCGTCGGCGGGCGCGATGATCGCGCGATCGTCCTGCGGCGTGACGCGAACCGGATCGCGGAAGAAAGCCAGCACGCACAGCGTGAGTACCGCCAGCGGCCACCCGAACCAGGGGCCGAAGAAGAACCACACGCCAAGCGCCACGACGCCCGCGATCGCGCCGAACTTGCGTCCTTCGCTATGAATGGAAGGCCACTGCCACGTGGCGTCGCCACGACCCTGGTTATCAAGAATTTCTGAAGACATTGCTTTTCTCTAGTGAGTGCTCGCTGAGACCGCAATGCCGGGAAGAAGGCTGTGTTCCCTGCAGTGCCGCTCGCTTTATAAGGGGGCCTGCCGTGGGAGAAGTCTGGTGGTGGACAGGGCTGGATTCGAACCAACGTACGCTTGCGCGGGCAGATTTACAGTCTGCTGCCTTTAACCACTCGGCCACCTGTCCACACCAGTCATCTGGCTGGGATTTTCCTGCTGGATCATCCCGTTGGTCGAGGGCTTTCGTTGCGCCCCCGTTGCCGAGGACCGGCCCAATGCCGAAGTGAGCCTTGCCTGTCAACGCCCTCGCTGGCAGGAGCGCAAAAAAATTTGAACTTTTTTGAAAAAGGATCGATCGAAATGAGCAAGCGCGGACAGGGCAAGGCGCTTCGCGGACGGGCCGGACGCATGAAAAACGGCCGAGGATCGGGCCGCGCCAGCAGTGGCATGGTGCGTCTGTGGGGTCGTCACGCAGTAGAGGCCGCACTCAAGAATCCGAATCGCGTGCACCGCAAACTTTGGGCAACGCGCGAAGGAGTGGAATCACTCGACGGCGAATTGCCCGTCGATTTCCCCGTGGAATGGGCCGACGTCGCCGATCTTGCGCGACTCGTCGCACGCGATGCGCCCCATCAGGGCCTGGTGCTCGAATGCGAGCCGATGGACGATCTGTTCCTCGCCGATGTCCTCGAGGGCGATCCGGCGCGCCCGGTCGTCGTGCTCGACCAGGTCACCGATCCGCACAACGTGGGGGCGATCCTGCGTTCGGCGGCCGCGTTCGATGCCTGCTGCATCGTAACCCAGGATCGCCATGCGCCGCCCGAATCGGGCACGCTCGCGAAATCGGCTTCGGGCGCGCTCGAAGTGGTGCCCTGGATCCGTGTGGTGAACCTTGCGCGCGCGCTCGAGGAAATTGCCGAAGCGGGCTACTGGCGCATCGGCCTTGACGGTGAAGCCGACACCACCCTGGGCGAAGCGCTTCCCACCGGGCCGGTGTGCCTCGTCCTGGGCGCCGAAGGCGACGGGATGCGCCAGAACATCATCCACCACTGCGACGCCATCGCCAAGCTGCCGATCAGCTCCGCGATGGAAAGCCTCAACGTCAGCAACGCCGCCGCCATCGCGCTTTACGCAGCGGCCACGCGTTAACGCACTAACGCGTCCAGCGCAGCCTGCACGAACAGGAAGAAGGAAAGCGCCATGCCCGCATCGCCCGCCAGCAGCACACCGCCCCGTCGGCATCGGCGCGCCCTTTCCGGACTGGTGCTTGCGGCGGGCACCCTCTTCCTGCTCGCCGGGTGCCTGTTCACGCCCGGCCGCTTCAACTCCGAACTGGTGCTTCGCGCCGACCACAGCTTCCACTTCCACTACAAGGGCGAGATCATCATGATCCCGCTCCTTGAAGCGCAGAAAAAGGCCCGGGCGCGCGCCAGCTTCACGCCCGATCCTTGCACGGATGAGCTGACCGGCGATGAACGCCCCTGCTCCGCCGACGAGATCGCCAGACAAAAGGCGCAATGGACCAGCGCACAGGCTAGCGAACTGACCTCGCAGCGCCAGGCCGAACAGATGCTGCTCGGCGGGATCGACCCCGCCGACCCCGAGGCTGGTCCGCGAATCGCCCACCAGCTCGAAAAGCGCGCGGGCTGGAACAGCGTCACTTATACCGGCGAGGGCACCTTCGACGTCGATTTCACCGCTCAGGGCCCGCTCGATCGCGACTTCACCTTTCCCACCTTCGAGGATTTTCCGATGGCCAACGCCTTCGTTCAGGTCCTCGTGCGCAAGGACGGTAGTGTGCGCGTCAATGCCCCCGGCTTCGGGGCCTCGCCGCAGGGTGATGGCGGCGCCGGACTGATGGGTGGCCTCAGCGCATCCGGCGATGCATCGCAAGCCAGCGAAACCGACGCCGCGCAACGCATCCACGGCACCTTTACCCTTCGCACCGACGCCAGGATCCTCGCCAACAACACCGAGGAAGGTCCCGTCCCGCAAGGCACCGACAGCGTGCTGAGCTGGGCCGTCTCGCCGCGCGCGAAGGACGCTCCAACCGCGTTGATCCAGCGACCACGATAGCGACCGACGCGGACCAGACAGCGACGATCACACAAAAAATTCAAGCGACTAGCGCTGGTTCCAGACGAACTGTCGCCCCCCGTGCGTCCCAGCCAGAACCCCATGAG
Source organism: Novosphingobium organovorum (assembly GCF_022832435.1). Taxonomy (GTDB): domain Bacteria; phylum Pseudomonadota; class Alphaproteobacteria; order Sphingomonadales; family Sphingomonadaceae; genus Novosphingobium; species Novosphingobium organovorum. Next base: position 77,559 of record NZ_JALHLF010000002.1, read on the forward strand.
CGTGTCGCCCCCTTCCCCGCACTCTCCCGCAACGGACATAAAAAAACGCCGCATCGGGCTAACCGACGCGGCGTTCTCTAATTCAAGGATCGTCGGCCCGCGAGGCGAGGCAAGCCGAAGGTCAACCTATCAGTTGACGGCGTCCTTGAGGCCCTTGCCGGCCTTGAACTTGGGCTGCGACGAAGCCGCGATTTCCATCGGCTCGCCCGTACGCGGGTTGCGGCCGGTCGAAGCCTTGCGCTTGGCGACCGAGAAGGTGCCGAAACCGACGAGGCGCACTTCGTCGCCCTTCTTCAGCGCGCCGGTGATGGCGTCGAACACGCCTTCAACAGCCTTGGTCGCGTCGTTGCGGGTCAGGCCGCTGGTTTCTGCGACGGCGCTGATGAGATCGTTCTTGTTCATTATAGAACCCCCTACCTTTCAGTGGAACAGGATATGATTGGGAAGCTGGATTCGCCTCGTGATTGGGGTCGGAATTGAGCGGTTTTTGCGGACGGTGTCAAAGCCTAAACCGACCGAAATCCGCAGTTTATCGTGTTTTTCCGCCACTTTGCGCGTCCAACACGATTTTGCAGCGCAGCATGCCCGCAAGCGCAATCGCCTGAGGGAAAAGCGAACTCGTCATGCCGCGATGCAACACCCCTTCCCGAGGCGCCGGCGATGCTGGTGGATTTGCCGGAGCGGGAGCGCAGGTCCGACCTTGCGCGCCCGGGCTCCGAACAAAAAAGGCGGCTCGCATGCGAACCGCCTGATTGCCGCCTCGTACGAGCCAAGGCGAAGTCGGGCCGATCAGCCCTCGGTGCGAACGTCGCGACGCTCGGCGATGCGCGCGCGCTTACCGGTACGACCACGCAGGTAGTACAGCTTGGCACGACGCACGATACCACGGCGAACGACCGTGATGCTGTCGATGTTGGGCGAGTAGAGCGGAAAAACGCGCTCCACGCCTTCACCGAAGCTGATCTTGCGAACGGTGAAGTTCGAACCCATGCCGCGGTTCGAACGCGCGATCACGACGCCTTCGAAGTTCTGCACGCGGGTACGGGTGCCTTCGACGACCTTCACGCCGACGCGGACGGTATCGCCAGCGCGGAATTCGGGGATGTCCTTGGCGGCCTTGGCAATTTCCTCGGCCTCGATCTGCTGAATCAGGTTCATGAACCTAGTCCTTCGTCTTTTTGCCGCGCATCAGAGGCAGACGGTCCCGAACGCCGACATGACGTTCCCAAAGGTCCGGCCTGCGTGACCGTGTATGATCTTCGGCCTGGGCTTGGCGCCAGGCCGCGATCTTCGCATGATCCCCCGATCGCAGCACTTCAGGGATCGTGCGCCCTTCCCATTCTACGGGTCGGGTATAGTGCGGATACTCAAGGAGGCCGTCCTCGAACGATTCCTCGGTACCGCTGGAAGCCGCGCCCATTACGCCGGGAATCAGCCGAATGCAAGCATCGAGTACCATCAGCGCCGCGCATTCGCCGCCCGACAGCACGATGTCGCCCACGGCGACTTCCTCGACACCGCGCCCCTCGAAAATGCGCTCGTCGAAGCCCTCGAACCGCCCGCACAGGATGATGGCGCCGGGCCCTTGTGCGAGGTCGCGAATGCGCGCCTGGCTGATCGGTCGACCGCGCGGCGTCATGGCCAGCACGGGAGCGCCGGGATTGCTTGCCCGCGCGTGGTCGATCGCGCTGGCCAGCACATCGGCCTTGAGCACCATGCCCACCCCGCCGCCTGCGGGCGTATCATCGACGGTGCGGTGCTTGTCGGTCGCGAAATCGCGGATCTGCACCGCGTCCATCGACCAGTCCCCGCGTTCGAGCGCGCGGCCCGCCAGGCTGATGCCGAGCGGCCCCGGAAACATGTCAGGGTAAAGCGTGAGAACGGTCGCAGCGAAAGTCATGCCTGCCGCAAAGCGCAAATCGCCCCGGTGGGCAAGAGGCGATCGGCACAACGCGGCTCAAAAAGGCTCCCACGCCCGTTCCGGAAGGAACCCCGCGGTCAGTCTCGAGTTCTTCGCGCAACCATTCGCGCAGACGTTCAACCTTGCGCACCCCCCGCCGCGCGCCGGCGGCGGCGTGCCGATGCCGACCGCCGCGAACCACGCCGCCCACGCTTCATCGTTGGGCGCGATACGCTCGACCGTGAGCAGATCCTGCGTCGCGGTAATGCGATACCAAGCAAGGAACGTTGGCGAACAGACCCGCGTATAATGCTGCCGAAAAAGGAACTCGCTGCACAGCCCAGGCCAGGCGCCCATGCCGCCCGGCCGCCTCAAAGGCCCGTCAGCAGACCGCTCCCAGCGCGGTGCCCGAAGCGCTGTTCACTCGGACGCGAACACCTGGCGGTTCAAGAAAGTGCGTTAGAACGAAAACCTGGAGCGATCGCCCTGAGGCATCCGGGTCGCAAGCCGCGCCGAGGCCCGCTTAAAGCCGCGGTTGCCCCGATTGCAGGCCGCTATCGTCCGGATGGAAAGGTGCGGGGGCCGGGACGCGCCCTGCCCGTCCGCGATCGGCGCCGCGCTATTCGGCCGCGAACGCGGCGGTGACGACGAGCTTTTCATCGTCCCAGGCGGGCACCGCCGCCGGGGTCATGGGGACCATGAAGCGCTGCACGCGCCCCTTCGCGTCGGGTTCGGCGCGCTCGATCTCGAGCACGTCGCCTGCGCCGAAATTTTCGACCGCGATCACCGTGCCGAGCGCCATGCCCTCGTCCGAAACGGCGGGCAGACCGATCAGATCGGCGTGGTAGTATTCGCCCTCGGCCAGCGCGGGCATCGAGGAGCGCGGTACGACGAGCAGCGTTCCGCGCAGCTTCTCGGCCGCCGTGCGGTCCGTGATCTGCTCGAAGCGGGCAATCGCCCCGCCCTTGCCGTCGTCCTTGATCCGGCTCGCCGTCAGCGTGGAATCGTTGAAGGCGCGGTAGCGCTTGAGCGCCGCCACGCCTTCACCGAACAGCTTGAGGCGAACTTCGCCGGTCACCCCATGCGCGCCGGTGATGGCGGCAAGGGTAACCGGCTTGTCCTTAGCCATAAACCGTATCCCGAAAGATCAGGCTTCGGTCGCTTCGTCAGCAGCCGGAGCTTCCTCGGCGGGAGCAGCCGAAGCCGCAGCGGCCGCCTCGGCAGCTTCACGAGCCTTCTCGGCCTTTTCCTCGGCGCGGTCCTTGGCCTTCTCGCCGGGCTCGCCCTTCTTGGGGTTGTTGGTGGCCTTGCGCTCCTTGATGCCCAGCTTGTCGAGCATGCGGGCAACGCGGTCGGTCGGCTGCGCGCCAACGCCGAGCCAGTAGCTCACGCGATCGGCGTTGATCTTCACGCGGTTCTCGTCGTCCTTGGCGAGCAGCGGGTTGTAGGTGCCGACCTGCTCGAGGTACTTGCCGTCGCGCGGCGCGGTCGCGTTCGAGACGACGATCTTGTAGTAAGGACGCTTCTTCGCACCACCGCGCGACAGACGGATCGAGACTGCCATGATTTTACCTTTCTTCTAAACTTTACAAATGCTTGAAATTATTTCTTGAGAAACTTGCTGAGATCGGGACCGCCCGGACCGCCAAGCCCCGGCAGTCCGCCGGCAGCGCCGCCCAGGCCCTGACCGCCCAGTCCGGGCATCGCGGCATCGAGGCCACCCTTGCCGAACATCGCCGCGAGCCCCTTGAGGCCGCCCATCTTCTTGATCTGCTTCATCGCCTTGGACATCTCGAGGTGCATCTTGAGCACCTTGTTGACGTCCTGGACCTGGGTGCCCGAGCCCTTGGCGACGCGAATCTTGCGCTTGGCGTTGAGCAGCGCGGGATTGGCGCGCTCCTTCGCGGTCATCGAACCGATGATCGCTTCCATGCGCAGCAGGACCTTGTCGTCCATGCCCGAAGCCTGCATCGCGGCCTTGGCCTTCTTCATGCCCGGCATCATGCCCGCCAGCATCCCGATGCCGCCCATGTTCTGCATCTGCTTGAGCTGCATGCGCAGGTCGTTCATGTCGAACTTGCCCTGCTCCATGCGCTTGGCGAGCGCCTCGGCCTCTTCGACCTTGACCGCCTCGGCGGCCTTTTCGACCATCGAGACGATGTCGCCCATGCCCAGGATGCGGTTGGCGACGCGGCTGGGGTGGAACACCTCGATGGCGTCCATCTTTTCGCCGGTGCCCGCAAACTTGATCGGCTTGCCGGTGACCGCGCGCATCGAAAGCGCCGCACCGCCGCGCGCGTCGCCGTCCATGCGGGTCAGCACGACACCGGTAAGATCGACTTCGCCCGCGAAGCTCTGCGCAACGTTGACGGCGTCCTGGCCAGTCAGCGAATCGACCACCAGCAGCGTCTCGCGCGGGGTGGTGATCGCGGCGACCGCCTTCATCTCGTTCATCAGCTGCGCATCGACGTGCAGACGCCCGGCGGTGTCGAGCATGAGCACGTCGACAGCCTGCAACCTGGCCGCCTGAAGCGCGCGCGTGGCGATCTCGGTCGGCTGCTGGCCGGGAATGATCGGCAGCGTGGCGACGCCGGTCTGCTCACCCAGGACGCGAAGCTGTTCCTGCGCCGCCGGACGATTGACGTCAAGCGAGGCCATCATGACCTTCTTGCCCTGCTTGTCCTTGAGCAGGCGCGAAATCTTGGCGGTGCTGGTGGTCTTGCCCGAGCCCTGGAGGCCGACCATCATGATGACGACCGGAGGCGCCGCGTTGAGATCGAGCTCGGCGGTCTGTTCGCCGCCCAGAGTCTCGATCAGCGCGTCGTTGACGATCTTGACGACCTGCTGGCCCGGCGTGACCGAACGCAGCACCGACTGGCCCACGGCCTTTTCGGTGACCTGGTCGACGAAGCGGCGAACCACGGGAAGCGCGACGTCGGCCTCAAGCAGAGCGATGCGCACTTCGCGCATCGCGTCGCGCACGTCCTGCTCCTTGAGCGCACCGCGCCCACGCAGCTTGTCGAACACACCGCCGAGACGATCGGAAAGGCTGTCGAACACTCGCCAAACTCCTATTCGATAGGGAAGGACCCCACCGGAACGCCAAAAACGCCGGTGGGCGAAACCTCGCTGACCGGCGTGTGCAGGAACGTTATGCGAAAAACGCCGGTGGACGAAAACTCGTCGACCAGCGTATCGCAATTCCTCGCGAAATCAAAATGTTGAAATGGTGGAGCCTAGCGGGATCGAACCGCTGACCTCTACAATGCCATTGTAGCGCTCTCCCAGCTGAGCTAAGGCCCCGCGCCATTTCAGAAGAAAACCAACCTGGGAAAGCTTGGTTTCCGTCACCGTTTGGAGCGTCGCCCCGTCCGGTGGAGGGCCATCTAGGTGGGATCGTTCAGGCTGGCAAGAACTTTTTTCGAGGGATCGAATTTTTTTCTCCGACCCCTCGGAAAAGCGCCGGCCGCACACCCAAAGATGGCGCCCTTACCGCGACTTACTCGTCGCGATCGTCGTCGTCGTCACCGCCGGCGATGCCCAGATCGTCGTCGCCACCAAGGTCGACGTCGTTGTCGGGCGAGTCACCATCGTCGTCGATGTCCAGATCGTCATCGGCAAGATCGCTGTCCTGCTCCTCGATCTTTTCCTTCTTCTCGATTTCCTCGTAGGGGATCGGCTGCTTGGACTTGAGCACCGGCTCGGGGTTCCAGGCGTACCCGCATTCGATGCAGGTCACCGGGTCGTCCTTGCCCAGATCGTAGAAACGGGTGCCGCATTTCGGGCAGCCGTGCTTGGCGCCCCATTCAGGCTTGGCCATGGAATGTCCTCGTCTTGGGCGACCCGCGAAGGCACGGGCGCTGGAATAACCGTATAGTGATGGAAAGACCGGCCCGTAAAATCAAGCGTTCCGGCCACATCAGGGCGCGCGCCTTGCCATAGGCGGCCCGCGCTGTCAAAAGCCGCCGCGAATTTCCGTCCCTTCAGCCACGAAAGTGCCTCTTTACGTGACCCACGCCGACCCCGCCTCCGTCCGCCCGCGCCGCTTTGCCCCCCAGGGCCCGCTCAAGGGCCGTATCCGCGTCCCCGGAGACAAGTCGATCAGCCACCGCTCGATCATGCTGGGCGCGCTGGCCGTGGGCGAAACGCGCGTGACGGGCCTGCTCGAAGGCGAGGACGTGCTGGCAACCGCAGCGGCGATGCGCGCGATGGGCGCCACGGTCGAGCGTACCGGCGAAGGCGCCTGGACCATCCACGGCGTGGGCGTGGGCGCGCTGCTCCAGCCCAAGGGCCCGCTCGACATGGGCAATTCGGGCACCTCGACGCGCCTGCTCATGGGCCTCGTCGCCTCGCACCCGATCAACGTCAGCTTCACCGGCGACGATTCGCTCTCCAAGCGCCCGATGAACCGCGTCATCACGCCGCTTTCGCAGATGGGTGCGAGCTTCGATGCCAGCGAGGGCGGCCGCCTTCCGCTGATCGTGCGCGGCGCGAGCCCGGCGGTGCCGATCACCTACACCCTGCCCGTCGCCTCGGCCCAGGTGAAGAGCGCGATCCTGCTGGCTGGCCTCAACACACCGGGCAAAACCACCGTGATCGAACCGGTCCCCACCCGCGACCATTCCGAACGCATGTTGCAGGGCTTCGGCGCCGAACTGACCGTCGAAACGCGCGAGGACGGCGCGCGCGTCATTACCGTGACCGGCGAGGCCGAGCTCAAGCCGCAGGTGATCGACGTTCCCGGCGACCCGTCTTCGGCCGCGTTCTTCCTCGTCGCCGCGCTGGTGACGCCGGGCAGCGACGTGATGATCGAGAACGTCGGCCTCAACCCGACCCGCGCCGGTCTTGTCGAAGTGCTGTGCCAGATGGGCGCGGACATCACCAAGTGCGATGAGCGCGTCGTCGGCGGCGAGCCGGTCGCCGACCTGCACGTGCGCCACTCGCCCCTCAAGGGCATCGTCGTCGACCCGGCCATTGCGCCCAGCATGATCGACGAGTTCCCCGCCCTCTTCGTCGCCGCCGCGCTCGCCGAGGGGACGACCACCACCAGCGGCCTCGACGAATTGCGCGTCAAGGAATCGGACCGTCTCTCGGCGATGGCGACCGCGCTCGTCGCGGCGGGCGCCGATGTCGAGGAACGCGCCGACGGGCTCGTCATCAAGGGCACGGGGGGCGTCCCCCTCGCCGGTACGCGCCCCGGCTTCGAGGTCACCACCCATCTCGACCACCGCATCGCGATGGCCATGGCGATCGCCGGACTGGCAAGCGGTGACGGCGTGATGATCGACGACACGCGCCCCATCGCCACCAGCTTCCCGGTGTTCGAGGCCATGCTCGACGGGCTGGTCGCGTGATCGTCGCGGTCGACGGCCCGACCGCCTCGGGCAAGGGCACCATCGCCCGCGCGCTGGCCGCGCATTATGGATTGCCGCATCTCGACACCGGGCTGCTCTACCGCGCGGTCGGGCGCCAGTGCGCGCTCAACGGCGGCAATCCCGACGATGCGGGCGACGCGCTCGCGGCCTGTTCCTTTGCTGACAGCCTGCTTGACGACCCCGAACTGCGCTCCGAGGCCAGCGGCGGCCTCGCCAGCCGCGTCTCGATCCATCCGCCGGTGCGCCAGGCGCTCTACGAACGCCAGCGCGCTTTTGCGACGCAGGCGGGCGGCGCGGTGCTCGACGGGCGCGACATCGCCAGCGTTATCGCGCCCGAGGCCGAGGCCAAGCTCTTCGTCACCGCCAGCGTCGCCGCGCGGGCCGAGCGCCGCTTTCTCGAAATGCAGGGACAGGACCGCGCCGTCAGTCTCGAGGCGATCACCGCCGATCTCGCCGCACGCGACGAACGCGACCGCACCCGCAAGGACGCCCCGCTCGTCGTCGCCGAGGGCGCGCTGGTGATCGACACCTCCGACCTCAAGCGCGAGGAAGCCATTGCCGCGGCCATCGCGGCGGTCGATGCGATGGCGGGCAATTGATCGCCCCCCTTTCCGCCGCCATTTACCCGGCGCCAAGACTTCCCGCTTAAGCTGAAGTCGAAGGGCAGCGGAAATACCTGCGGGAAGACCTCCATGGTATCGAATGTCACGTCCATCACGGACGCCTTGCGGGTGCGACGCAGGCGCACAGCGGCATTCCGTCGCGTTGCGCTCTGCACCCTTCTGGGTGCGGTGATCGTGGGCAGCGCCCTGGGCTACGGGCTGGCCCGCGGCGAGCCGACGCTGAGCGAGTTCTTCGTTCACGCCCGCGGCCTGATCCCCACCTTCTCTCCGTATTATCGCTATTGCGACGATGCACGCCTCGCCGGAACGGCCCCGCTTCATCGCGGGGAACCGGGTTATCGCCCCGAACTGGATGCCGATGGCGATGGCATCGCCTGTGAACCAGTGCCATCAGGCTCCCAGCACAACGGCCTGCCCGAGCTGGGCCACGACAGCCGAACCTTGCGGCGCCTGCTCGCGCACTGACCGACCGCGGACGAGCGCACCACCCGGCCTCGTAGGCAGAACAGGCAACCGCCATTTCCCTTGCATTTCGGCTGCCACGCGCGTAGGGGCCGCCGGTCCGAGACATGCGCAATCCCGCGCATGACGAGGACGCTGCGCATGGTATCCGGCCTGCGTGGCAGTTCGGCCCCTTTTGGCCCGCCGATGCAATGGTGCGGATGGCGGAGAAAGACCGGCGGATAAAACCGCCTGGCCGGAAAATTAGACAAACCGAGGATACCCTCCAAATGGCTACTTCTGCCAACCCGACCCGCGACGATTTCGCCGCGATGCTCAACGAGCAGCTCGGTGGCGTTGCTGACGACGGCTTCGAAGGCCGCGTCGTCAAGGGCACGATCACCGCAATCGAAAACGACAAGGCCGTCATCGACGTAGGCCTCAAGAGCGAAGGCCGCGTGCCGCTGCGCGAATTCGCGCGCGGCGAAGACGGTCACGGCCTCAAGGTCGGCGACGAAGTCGAAGTCTATGTCGACCGCGTCGAAAACGCCGACGGCGAAGCGATGCTCAGCCGCGACCGCGCCCGCCGCGAAGCCGCCTGGGACAAGCTCGAAAACGAATTCGGTGAAGGCAAGCGCGTCGAAGGCGTGATCTTCGGCCGCGTCAAGGGCGGCTTCACCGTCGACCTCGACGGCGCCGTGGCCTTCCTCCCCGGCTCGCAGGTCGACATCCGCCCCGTGCGCGACGTCACCCCGCTGATGGACGTGCCGCAGCCCTTCCAGATCCTCAAGATGGACCGTCGCCGTGGCAACATCGTCGTGTCGCGCCGCGCCGTCCTCGAAGAGACCCGCGCCGAACAGCGCAGCGAGCTCATCGACAAGCTGAGCGAAGGTCAGGTCATCGACGGCGTCGTCAAGAACATCACCGACTACGGTGCGTTCGTTGACCTGGGCGGCATCGACGGCCTGCTCCATGTCACCGACATGAGCTACAAGCGCGTCAACCACCCGAACGAAGTGATCGCCATCGGCGACACCGTCACCGTTCAGATCATCCGCATCAACCAGGACACCCAGCGCATCAGCCTTGGCATGAAGCAGCTGGAAAGCGATCCCTGGGAAGGCGCGGCGGTCAAGTACCCGGTCGGCGCCAAGCTCACCGGTACGGTCACCAACATCACCGAATACGGCGCCTTCGTGGAGCTGGAGCCGGGCATCGAAGGCCTGGTCCACGTTTCGGAAATGTCCTGGACCAAGAAGAACGTCCATCCCGGCAAGATCGTTTCGACCTCGCAGGAAGTCGAAGTCATGGTGCTCGAGGTCGACTCGGACAAGCGTCGCATCTCGCTCGGCCTCAAGCAGGCTCAGCAGAACCCCTGGGAAGGCTTCGCGGAGCGTCACCCGGTTGGCTCGACCGTCGAGGGCGAAGTCAAGAACGCGACCGAATTCGGCCTGTTCATCGGCCTCGATGGCGACGTCGACGGCATGGTTCACATGTCGGACATCGCCTGGGGCATCTCGGGCGAGGACGCTCTGGCCCTGCACCGCAAGGGCGAGATGGTCCAGGCTGTCGTTCTCGACGTCGACGTCGACAAGGAACGCATCAGCCTTGGCATGAAGCAGCTTGAGCGCGGCGCTCCGGCGGCTGGCGGCACCCCCACCGGCGGCAGCTCGCTGCGCCGTGGCGAAACCGTCACCGTCACCGTTCTCGAAGTGCGCGACGGCGGCCTCGAAGTGCAGGCTGGCGACGATGGCGCCACCGGCTTCATCAAGCGTTCGGACCTCGGCCGCGACCGCGACGAGCAGCGCCCCGACCGTTTCCAGGTCGGCCAGAAGCTCGACGCGATGGTCACCGGCTTCGATCGTTCGAAGAAGCCCAACTTCTCGGTCAAGGCGCGTCAGCTCGCCGAAGAGAAGGAAGCGGTGGAACAGTACGGTTCGTCGGACTCGGGCGCTTCGCTCGGCGACATCCTCGGCGAAGCTCTGAAGGGCCGTTGATCGGACCCTTCGGCTCTCACCGAAGACACCTAACGAAGGCCCGTCCGGAGCGATCCGGGCGGGCTTTTGTTTTGGCGTTTTGTTTGGCATGGCGCGGGACGCAGGTTACTAACACCGTCATGCGCGTCGCCATCGACAACCTCACGGCAGGCTTGCCGGTCGCCTTGCTGGTCCTGACATGGGGTCTGATGGTGAACGCCTTTCTGGCAGGACCGGCCATGCCGTTCGGGCTCAAACTGGCCATTGTCTTGCCGTGCCTCGCCCTCTTGCTTGTCGAAGTTTTTGCGTCGGCGCCGCCAGGCGACAATACCACGGCCACCAGCACGCCCCTTTCCAGGGAGCGGTTGCTCGCGATTGCCGTTCTGAGCACTTGCCTCGTCCTTGCCTGGGACGGGTATTTGGGCGCCGGGCGGATGGACGGGATTTCCTGGATTCCGCTTGTGGCCGTCGTACCGGCCTACCATTTTCATCGGATGCGTAGGGCGCGCCAAGCTCTCTAGAAATCGCGCAGGCGCTCCCTTTCCCGACCTTGCCCGAGCGCCTACACTGCCGCGGCAAGGAGGCCCCGATGCTCGAAGTTCACCAGTTCCCGTGCCTTAGCGACAACTACGGCTACCTTCTCCACGACAGCACCTCCGGCGAGACCGTCTGCATCGACACGCCCGATGCCGACGAATACCTCAAGCAGGCGGGGCACAAGGGCTGGCAGATCACCCAGATCTGGAACACCCACTGGCACAAGGACCACGCGGGCGGAAACCGTGCGATCAAGGCCGCGACCGGCTGCACGATCACCGCACCGCAAGGCGATGCCGCGCGGATCGAAGGGGTCGATCGCACGGTTTCACAAGGCGACATCGTGACCATCGGCGAGCGCGAGGCGAAGGTACTCGACGTGGGCGGGCATACGCTGGGCCACTGCGCCTACTGGCTCGCCGGGGCGCGCATGGCGTTCGTCGGGGACAGTGTCTTTGCGCTGGGCTGCGGGCGCATGTTCGAAGGCACCCCGCCGCAGTTCTGGCGCAGCCTCGAGCGCCTCAAGGCGCTACCCGAGGAGACGATGCTCTACTGCGCGCACGAATACACCGAGGCGAACCTGCGCTTCGCGCTCCACGCCGATCCCGACAACGCCCAGCTCGCCGCCTATGCCACGGACATCGCGCGCCTGCGCGCCGAGGGACTGCCCACCGTGCCCACCAAGCTCGAACGCGAGCTGGCGACCAATCCCTTCCTGCGTGCAGACGATCCCGCAATGGAAGCGCGCTGGGGCCATCCGGGCGATGCGGTCGCCACGTTCGCGGCGCTGCGTACCGCGAAGGATTCGTTCTGATTTCCCCCTCGCTCACCCGAACCGATCGGGTGAGCGAGGGGCTCGCGACATCTCAGTGAACGCTGAAATCGAAAATGCGCGCGGTCAGCGCGCCCGAAGACCCCGCGCCGGCCAGCGCGTAGAGGAAGCCGTACTCGCCGCCGTCGAGCGCCTGGCTGACGTCGATGAGATACACGCCGGGACGAATCACCGTATACGTGAAGGGAATACGGTCCTTGTCCATCACGCCGGTCTTGATCCCTGCGATGTTGCGGCTGCCGATGCGCGCTTCGCGCCGCCCCTGTTTCTCAGTGAGCTTGGTCAGGATCAGCTCCGCAGGGGAGTTCACGCTTGTATTCGCCCCGCTAGCCCAGGCGCCACCGTCATCGCCGTTCGATTCGGCTGAAAAGAAGAAAAACTGCGGCTGCACGCCCATCTTCACTTTCGCGCTCTCGTTCTGAATCGTCGCCTTGATGCTGACCGAGGCGATACCGCCCGTCAGCGCCGCACCGAAGATCCCGCCAGTCTTAGCCTGCGTCGTGACGGTGGCCTCCATCTTTTCCATGCGGTTGCCGTAAAAGGCATAGAAGCCCGCCGGATGCGGCACCTGCGGATCGGGCGAGGTGAGTGATGGCTTGATCGTGTGGTGGTAACGGTTGCCGATCGCCGCCGCGATGACGGGCGAAGACACGCCCTGCTTCTTCAGTTCCACCATGTCGCTCGTCGAAACATCGAAATCGACCTTGTCTGCCTCGATCTTGGCGACGATCGCCTCATCGCCAAGCTTCATCCGGGTCAGCTCGAGCAAGGTCTCGCGCGACATCGGATCGGCCAGAGCCGTGCCCGAAATCCCCGCCAGCCCCAGCGCACACGCCACCGAAAACATCTTCATCAAAAATTCGCCCCCTGTTGCGCGGGACAAACTCATCGCCGCGCTTCGCAGGCGGACTATCCCGGCCAGTTCTCAACAATTTGCAAAATTTGGCCGATTACAAAAATCTAATCGATTTCAATTCGGTGGACTCCTCCAGCACATATAAAGATATCTTTATATCAAACTTGACGGCGCGGCTCGCTTGCGGTCTAACCCGCTGCGTCAAGGTTCCCCACGTCGCTGCGGCGGCATGGGGCTAAGACGGGAAGCCGGTGACAGGCCCCGCTGCGGGGCATGGAGTCCGGCGCTGCCCCCGCAACTGTAAGCGGTGAGCGCCCCTTCCCTTCGCGTGCCACTGCGCCGATTGGCTCGGCGTGGGAAGGCCGGACAGGAGCGCCCCGACCCGCAAGCCAGGAGACCTGCCTTCGACGCGATACCATTCCCGGACGGGGTCGATCCGGCGGATGCGCAAGGGGCAACCCGCCTTCGCCACCGGTCCACGCCGGCCCGGCCCAGGCGGTCCGCCCATCGCTTCCGCCATCGGTGATCGGCTCCCCGCATCCGGGAGTTTCCAGCATGGCGAAGGGCCGTGCGTATCTACGCCCGAAAGGATGCCTACCCAGTGACCAAACCCCGTTTCCGCGCCGACCATGTCGGCTCGCTCCTGCGCCCCGCGCCGATCGCGGCCGCGCGCGCGCAAAAGGCCGATCCCGCCACCTTGCGCGCCGCCGAGGACGCGGCGATCCCCCTGCTCATCGCCATGCAGGAAGAGGTCGGCCTCAAGGTCGTCACCGATGGCGAAGCGCGCCGCGCGTTCTGGCACTTCGATTTCCTCGGCCTGCTCGACGGCATGGAAATGCGCACCCGCGAGGAAGGCGTGCAGTTCCACGGCACCAAGATCCCGCCCGTGCGCCCGGTCATCACCGGCCCGCTCGGCTTTCCCGCCGACCACCCGATGCTCGAACACTTCCGCTTCGTCAAAGACCACACCACGGCCTGCGCCAAGATCTCGATCCCCGGCCCCTCCGTGCTCCATTACCGCACCGATCCCGAGGATGTCCTTCCGGCCGAATACCGCGATCCCGACGCGCTGACCCACGCCATCGCGGCGACCTACAAGGCCGCGGTGGAAGCCTACTACGCCGCCGGTTGCCGCTATCTCCAGCTTGACGACATCTACTTCGCCTACCTCGGCGACCCGGCGCAGCGCGCACTCAAGCAAGCGCAGGGCTACGATCCCGACGCGCTCATCACGCGCTACGCCTGGATGATCAACGAGGCGATCAAGGATCGCCCCGCCGACATGACCATCGCCATGCACATGTGCCGCGGCAACTTCCGCTCCACCTATGCCGCAAGTGGCGGCTACGACGCGGCGGCCGACGCGATCTTCAACCAGACCGACGTCGACATCTACTTCATGGAATACGACAACGAGCGCTCGGGCTCGCTAGACCCGCTGCGCCTGCTGCCCAAGGGCGACAAGCGCGTCATGGCCGGGTTCATCACCACCAAGACCCCCGAGCTCGAGCCGGTCGACGCCATCTGCCGCAAGATCGAGGAGGCGAGCCGCTTCGCCCCGCTCGACCAGCTCGGTATCGCGCCCCAATGCGGCTTCGCCTCGACCGAGGAAGGCAACGCGATCAGTCCGCAAGATCAGCGCCGCAAGCTCGAACTGGTGGTCAAGGTCGCCCAGACCGTTTGGGGCGAAGCGTAAGCGACACATAGGAAGGTCAAGGGGTTCGCCCCTTGACCTCTCAACCGACGGCATCCCCGCACGCGGGGAATTTCCTGGGCCGGGAATGGTGCGGCCTGACTTTAGTGAACCGCCAACCGGCAACGAAAAAGGCCTCCGCGCACGAAGCGCGGAGGCCTTTTTCGGTATCGAAGGGACGCGTTAGCCCCTCCTTGCGTCAGATCCCGGCGATTGCCTGGTTAACCAGCACCTTGTCGGCGTCGGCCGAGTGGTTGCCGGCAATCAGACCACGCGCCGCTGCCGTGGCGGCGTCGGCGGCCTGCATGCGCAGGTCGGCAACGGCGGCCAGTTCGGCGGCCTTGATCTTGTCCTGCGCCATCTTCTCACGGCGCACGATGACATCGGCAGTGTCCGCTTCAGCCTTGGCAATGATCGCGTTGGCTTCGTTGCGGGCATGGTCGAGCATCGCGGCGGCGTCCTTTTCGGCGCCAGCGATCTTGTCCGCGTATTCCTTGCGCAGGGCCTCGGCCTCGGCACGCAGGGTCTTGGCTTCCTCGAGCTGGGCCTTGATGCCCGCGATCTGCGAATCAAGCCCCTTGCCGATCGACTTGGGGACGCCCTTCCACAGGGCGATCGCCAGCAGCACCAGCATCGAGGAACTCACCACCGCGGCGGGCGGAATGAAGCCCAGCAGCATGGGTTCGGGATGCTCGGTCACGGCGTGGGTCTCGCCGCCGGCAGCCATCGCGCCGTCGTGTTCGACGGCCACGGGGGCGGTTGCGGTATCAGCCATGGACCAGGTTCTCCTTCACCGCCGCCCGCACCAGGCCCTCGTCGAGCGAGAGACCGGCCACGCGGCCAATGATGTCGCGCGCCGCATCGGCGGCAACGGTTTCGATCTCGGCGCCGGCGGCCTGACGCGCGGCCGCGATGGCAGCTTCAGCGTCGGCGATCTTGCCGTCAATCGAGCCCTGCGCAGCGGCGAGGCGCTGCTCGGTTTCGCTGGCGGCCTTGGCACGCGCCTCGGCGATCAGGGTCTGGGCCTGCGCGCGGTTGGCGTTTTCACGCACGCGCCAGGATTCCTCTTCGGCGTCCGCCTGCTTGCGCGCGCGTTCGGCGGCGAGAAGGTCGTCGGCAATCTGCTTGTCGCGCTGCGCAACCGTGTCCATGATCTTGGGCACCATTCCGCGTCCGATGACGAAGAAGATGAAGCCGAAAAAGATCAGCACCCAGAAAATCTGGCTGGAATAGGTCGCGGCGAGCTGTTCGATCTGAGGCATTGGTCAGCCCTGTCTCGAGGTGGCCTGAAAAAATCGTTCCGCGGGTCCGCTTGCCCTACCAAAGGGCCGGGGCAGCGGACCCGCGGATCAATGTGCGCTGGGTCTTGCCGCGATTACGCGGCGAAGATCAGCAGCGCAGCGATAACGAACGAGAGAAGACCGAGAAGCTCGGCACCGGCGAAGCCGATGAAGAGACGGCCCTGCTGCGCATCGGCAGCACCCGGATTGCGCAGCGCGCCTTCGAGGAACTTGGCGAACACGTTGCCCACGCCGATCGAGGCGAGACCAGCACCGATAGCGGCGAAACCTGCACCAAGCAGCTTTGCAGCTTCTGCGTCCATTTCAAAAACTCCCTTTGGTATGCCCGAATGAATTGAGCGAAAAAACGTGGATCAGTGAAGATTCTCGGCGTCGTTGAGATAGACGCACGTGAGAAGAGCGAAAACGTAGGCCTGGATCGCGGCGACCAGCAGTTCGAGCGCGCAGATGCCGACCATCAGCACGAAGCTGGGCAGACCGGCGATCGCGAACAGGCCGATGTTGGCGTTGCCCGAATCGATCACGAAGCTGGAGAGCACTTCGAGCAGGACGTGGCCGGCCATCATCGCGACGAAGAGACGCAGACCAAGGCTGAAGGGACGCACCAGGAACGAGACGAGCTCGACGAAGAAGATCGGAACTACCATCAGCGCGGGCGTACCGTGCGGCACGAAGAGCGAGAAGAAGTGCAGCTTGTGCTTGGCGAAACCCACCACCAGGACGATCGAGAAGGACATGATCGCGAGCACGCCGGTGGCCGAGAAGTGGCTGGTGAACGTGAACGCGTGCAGTCCCAGGACGCCGATCGGCAGGAGGCCGAGCACGTTGGCGAACAGAATGAACATGAACAGCGAGAAGATGTACGGAACGTACTTCTTGCCGTTGGGCCCCACGTTCGCGGCCAGCATCCCGTCGATGAACCCGGTAAAGGTCTCGACAGCCATCTGCCAGCGGCCGGGGACGAGCTGGCGCTTGGAGCCGCCAGCCACGAAAATGAGCAGTGCGACGGTGGCAATGGCCATCCACAACGCACTGTTGGTAAAGGCGATGTTGTATCCCGCGATGTTCCAGTGCGCCGAGCCGAACAACGGCTCGATGGTGAACTGGTGCATCGGATCGACCTTCGCTTCGGCTGCCACGCGAATATCCCTGTCGCCTGTGAACGACAGCGCCTTTCCCAACCCCCCTTTGGGTCTAGTCCGGGCGCCGGTTCGTAATCCGGATAATGTTCCTGAAGGCGACGAAAATTCCGAAGAACATCATCCCCAACAGACCCCAGGGGCTCGTCCCTGCGAAATGGTCGATCAACCACCCGAGAAACAGGCCACCTGCAACGCCCCCCAGCAATTCCGAAAGCACGCGGTTGCCGATGCGATAGTTCTCATCGGCCTCCACAGCGGCCTTCGGCTGGCTGCGCATTTCCTCGCGCTGACGCAGGCTAGCAAGCCTTTCGTCGAGCGCACGAACACGCGCATCCTCGCCAACAGGGCCTTGGACGGGGTCCTCATCGTTCATGCCATCGGCTCCTTTTATCTCACAGGAACGTGTGACGCGTTCGACGGTTGCCCGTCCTGGGGCGCCGACCCCTTAGGGTGGGGCTTTTCCCGAGTCAACCATGGCAGAGATGCGACGGCCCCTGCCCGCCCGCCCCGCGATAGTATAAAACGCCCGAACAGCAAGTGAAGTTAGCGATACCTTTTACCACGAAGCCCCGCAAACAGGGCCAATTGCCCACAGCTTTGCGCCGAACCAAGCAAACGGGGTTCTTTCTCCATTCTGGAAAAAGAACCCCGTCTTTATACCTTAGTCGTAGGATGCCCGCGCGCGCCGCGCGAGGCTCCGGTTCAAGGGCACTTGGCGTCGCGTTCGGGAGCGCCGGCCCCGCGCGTCTTCCAGCTACCATCGAGCCCCTGGTACTTTTCGCCAGAGCTGGTCTCCAGGATCAGGCGGCAACCGGTGGTGAAGGCGTATTCGTCGATCGTGCTCGACAGACTGGCCGCCTTGGAGGTGTAGACCGCGCGGCGCTTGTTGTTGATGTCGCGCACCAGGGCCTGGATATCCGCCCCTTGCGTGCCCACCACACCCAGGTATCCGTCGCGCTTCTCGCCGACCTGACCGGCCGCCTTGGCGGCGGCATAGGCCGGATCGCGCGCCTGCGCGCCCGCCGCCACTGAAAGGCCCAGACCGCCCAGCGCTGCCACCAGAGCCAGCGCCGCCGGAGCCGCGAAAGTCTTCAAAGGGGTGCGCATCAGAATATCTCCGGGTTTTCCTCAATCGTGTTCGCCGCGTCCGCGTCGAGACGATAAATCACTTCCTGGCGGATGTTGATATTAAGCTCGATGACTATCGGCTTGTCCGGCGCGGTGACATTAACGCAACCAGCCAGCAGAAAAATCACGCCGCCCACGGCACCCGCCAGTCCCATGGTCCGCATCACCGACCGCTTTCCCTGCTGCTTGTCCAGCGTCCTGCTCCTTGATGAGGGGGCGCTTCTTGCAGCCTTGGGGCGTGCGGTCAATTCGAGTGTCGTCATGGCGTATCCTCGCTGACTGGAGGCTGAATGGAGACGGTTGGAACCGGTTCCTTGCGGATCGGCTTGCCGTTCTTGTCGACCAGACCCAGCGCGCGCGGGTCGGCAACGTAGTTCGAATCGTAGAGCGAGCGCATGTTGCCGAACAGCTGGAAGAACGGCGCCTTGATGTTGACCACGAAGCGGATCGGCAGCTTGGCCACCTGCCGGGTCAGGAAATTGCGCTTGGCCCCCTGCCCCTGGCTGACGCCCGTAAAGCGGATGCGGGTGATGATCTCGCCCGAAAGCGAGCCGTCGAGCTTGATGTCCATCGTCTTGTAGTCGACCGACTTGAGCGAATCGAAGGCAAAGTTGCCCATCGCCGACAGGTCCTTGTAAGTCAGCGCCCCGACGTAGGCGACATTACCGCCGCCGGCGCGCGCGGCGAGCTGGCCGTTCTCGATCCGCCCGCCGCTGGCATCGAAGATCAGCGGCAGCGACCCGTCGAACACGCCGCTCGCGCTCAGGTTGTTCATGTCCATGCGCTGGATCAGGCTTTGCGCGTTGAGCCCCTCGACCACCAGCGTGTAGCGGCGTGTTTCGGCCGCCCCCACGGTCATCGTCACCGGCTCGAGCCGCAAGGTGCCCTGCATGAACGGCCACTGCGCGCCGTGGACGACGAGACGGTAGCCGGGATGCAGGTCGAACGAAGCCACCCCGTCGTTGACCTCGATGCCCGGATTGATCGAGCGCACCTTGATCGTCTGGTTGGGCGCGGTGACAAGGCCGAGCAGGTCGGTGAACGCGACTGTCCCCGAAAGCCCCTGCACCGGACCGAAAGGCGCCGCGAAGTCGAGCCCGTCGCTCGCAAAGCGGCCCGTGCTGGTGATGCCTTTCGCGTTCCAGTCGATTCGACCAGTCCCCTGGACACTGCCCTTGAGCGAGGAGACGAGGCCCATCAGCGTATCGGACAGGGCATCGGGCTGGAGCTTCTTGTCGAACACCAGACCGGGCACGGTGAGCGCGGCATGGCCGCTCGCATCGCCAAGGTGGTGGACGATGTCCGCGCGCACCACCTCACGATCCGATTTCGGCTCCCGCAGCCGCGCGGTGGCGGTGATCGTGTTGTCGGCCAGCCGCAGCTGCGCATCGCGGGCAACCAGCGGCTTGAAGCGCGCGGGCGAAACCCGGTCGCGCAAATCGAAGCGCGCCTTGTCGAGCGTCAGTGCGCCCTCGGCGAAGCGCCATTGCCCGGCGCCGCCAAAGAGATCGAGCGGCACCGCGGCGAGCGCGACATCGGCCTTCGCAAACGTTCCGTGCACGCCGCCCGCCGAATCGCCCGCGCCGATTTCGGCCGAAAGATCGCCGATGACGAAACGCGAACGCGCATCCGCCGGCCCCAGCCCCACAGTGATGGCCCGCGCGCTGAGCGATCCGGGATAGGCCAGCGAGACCGGCCCACTGGTAAGCTGCACCGGCGTATCGCCGAGCTTGCCCGCCAGGTCGAGCGAAGCGGTCGAGGCCGCGAACCGGACGTCGCCCCCCCTGGCCTCGAAAATCGGGTGGCCGCCTGGCGGACACAGCGTCAGGCGGTCGCGTTCAAGCGAGAGATTGGCCGCCTCGAGCCGATCGAACCTCGCGGTGGTGCACCCTGGCCAGAGCGACAGCGCGCCATTGGCCGACCAGCGTCCCGCAACCGGCAGGCGCAAGTTCTCGACCGCGCCGCCCGGCAGCGCCCCGCCCATGCGCACGTCGCCCGCCAGCGCGAGGTTTCCCGCCTTATCCTGGCGCAGCACCAGTTCGGGGATCGCCAGATGGCTCTTGCCGCTCGCGTAATCGTCCATGCGCACATGGAGAGCGGTCTCGCCGTGCCCCTGCGTCTCCATCCGCCCGCTCAGCGAAGGCAGGCCAGGCCCGGCCGAGATGAAATTGGCGCTGAGCTGCGGTGGCCCCTGCACGCCTTGCGGGGCGAGAGCCTGCACCCGCGAAAATTCGACGAGACTGCGCCCGTCACGCGCGCTCAACCGGGCCTGGGGCACCACCAGCGAATCGCCGCGCGCGTTGCGCCGCGCGATCAGATGCGCGGTGAAGCGCCCCTGGTGCAGCTGACGCGCGAGATTGACGCGCAGCTTGTCGGCCAGCGCGGCAAGGAAGGTTCCCTGCGCGGCGGCCGCGCCGCGCTGGAGCGCGCGCGCGATCTCGGGGCCGGCCACCAGATCACGCCCCGACAGGTCGTTCTCGATCTCGATCGTGCGCAGCCCCTTGCCCACCCGCGCCGATCCGCTCGCATCAAGACGCGAAAGCCGCCAGGCGCGGGCGTAGGGATCGCGCAGCGAAAGGTCGTACTGCGCGTTGGCGATGCCATCGTGCACGCTGATCCGGCCCGTGCCGCCCAGCCTCGCATACCCGCCATCGGCCAGCCCGAGCGCCCTGGTGCGCAGGCCAAAGCTCGCATCGGCGCGGTCGAACGCCGCGCCCAGCGTCAGGTCTAGCTTGGCCCCCGCGCCGGCAAGGTGGAGCTTTTGCTGCGGGCACGACAGATCGGCCAGCCGCAGCGGCCCGCTCAGCCTTGGCTTCGCCTCGGTGATCCGCACGGTGCCGTAAAGGCTCGCTCCCGAGCTGTGGCATCCGCCGTAAGAAAGCGCGCGTGCGCTGGCCCCGAGCGCGCCCCGGAAGCCGCCGCGCAAGCCCCCTTCGCCCGCCAGGCTCAGCCCGACCGGCCCGGCGTCGGTTTCGATCCGCGCCCGCCCGTCGACGATGGCCACGTCGAGATCGGGCAGCACCGGTTCGCCGGGTTTCGCCTTACCCGAGAACAACACCTTGTCGAGATAGCCAAAGCTCGCCTTGCCCTGACGCACACGGCCGTAAAGACGCGGTGCGACAACGGTAATGCGCCCGATGCCCGGCCAGCCAAGATAAAGCCGCGTGGCGATGCGCACCTCGCGCACGGTCAGGTCGGGATGCGCGGCATCGCCCACTACCAGATTGCGGAAGACCTGTTCGCCCGGACCGATTCGCACGATGTCATAGGTCGCTGGAAGGCCCAGCGCGGCGAGTTCGCTGCCGACCAGATTGTCGGCGATGTCCTCACGCTCGAACCAGACCGCCCCCAGCCCCGCCAGACTTACCCCCGCCAGGCCCAGCAGCACGGCGCGCACCCTCCGGCGTCGGCGCGGGGCACGCATTTCGCCCCGCGCCGCCTCCGGCGTCTCTTCGCCCGCATTCGCCTCAAGCTGATCTTCGTGTCGCGCCATTCGCTCCATCACTTGCGCTGCACGCGGCAGAAAGGCAATTGTTACCGGCAACAATGCCTGACGATAGTCTCCTCTTCCCTGAACACCCCGACCGCGAGCCCGGTCGCGGCCAGCCGGGCGCGGCGAGCGACGAAGCGCGCGCCACCACGGCGAAGGCCGGCTCCGATCCCAGCGGGCACCGCAGCCGCTTGCGCCAGCGCCTGATCGGCGGCGGGCCGGACGCGCTGGCGGACCACGAAGTGATTGAACTGCTGTTGATGCAGGCGGTTCCCCGGCGGGACATGAAGCCGCTAGCCCGCAGCCTGTTGCAACGATTCGGCTCGCTCGCCGGCGTGCTCCAGGCCGACCCACGCACGCTCGCCGCGCATCCCGGCATGGGCGAGGCCACCGCTGCCGCGCTGCGCATCGTGACCGTCGCGGCAACCCGCCTCGCCCGCCAGAAAGTGCGCGAAGCACCGGTGATCGGCTCGTGGCAGGCGCTGATCGATTACCTGACCATCGACATGGCGCACCTCACGCTCGAACGCGTGCGGGTGCTCTATCTCAACACCAAGAACATGCTCATCCTCGACGATCTGGTCGGCGAGGGATCGATCGACGAAGCCGCGATCCATCCGCGCGAAGTGATCCGCCGCGCGCTCGACATCGGCGCCAGCGCGCTGATCCTGGTGCACAACCACCCTTCCGGCTCGCCCGAGCCAAGCCGGGCGGATATCGAGATTACCAACCGCATTTCCGAAGCCGGACGCCTGCTTGGCGTCGCGGTGCACGATCACGTGGTGATCGGCCGCGAGGGCCACGTCTCGCTGCGCGCCAAGGGGCTGATCTAGGGCGTGCCGGCTGGCCTGCGCGAATCGCCCTCACCACGACGCTTATCGCACCCGCACAACGCTCTGGCGTCTGCCCCCGCACGCCCTCCTTGCCCATAGGCACGGCAGGGTTCATGGTTCGATCGAACACCAAGACAACCAGCAATCGATTTCGCATCTGCTTTCGAGCCCACAAGTTTTTCTTGCCAGCCCCCCCGCTGCAATGAGAAAAATCGACGGCAACGAGCGGGCAGGTCCCGCTTTAAGCCCTTAATTCAACTCACTTAGTAGAAAAATAGACGTTGCGCAGTGCACAATTGGCGCTAGACCAGTCGCGCTCGCGCCCGAATTCTGGCGTTCGATATAGGGGTTCTGATGATTTACGGCCTGGATCTCGCATCGCCGCCCGTGATGGGCTTGTTGCTTGTCCTGCTATTCCTGGCTTTCGCATTTGAAATTGCCGCCCCTGAAGTCGTGGCCCTGGGCCTTGTCGCGATCCTGCTCGTCCTGGGCGTGATCGCCACCGACGACGTGCTCGCGGCGATGGGCAATCCCGCGCCCCTGACCATCGTGAGCATGTTCATCATGTCCTCCGCGCTGGTGCGCACGGGCGCGCTCGACTTTCTCTCGACGCGGATCACCGGCCTTGGCAAGAAGCGTCCACTGCTCTCGATCTGCGTCTTCCTTGGCCTGATCGCGGCTATTTCGGCGTTCACCAACAACACCCCGCTGGTGATGATGATGATCCCGGTGGGCATCACGCTCGCCCGCGAACTCGGCATGCCCGCCTCGCGCATTCTCATGCCGATCTCGTTCGCCGCGGTCCTGGGCGGGACGGTCACGCTGCTCGGCACTTCGACCAACATTCTGGTAGATGGCGTCGCGCGCCGCGCCGGACTCGCCCCCTTCGGCATCTTCGAGATCGCCCCCGTGGGCATCATCGTGGCCACCATCGGCGTGCTCTGGCTGGCGGTAAGCAACCGTCTCCTGCCCGATCGCCAGACCGTCGCCAGCCTTGGCGCGATGAGCAACAACAAGCGCTTCGTCGTCTCGATCTTCATCGAGGCGGGCTCACCCTACATCGGTCAGGCGCCCAAGACGATCGACCTGCTCTCGCGCTCCGAGCGCCGCCTGGTCGACGTGCTGCGCGGGGATCGCTCGCTGCGCCGCAACCTTGCCGAACACACGCTCGAGGAAGGCGACATCCTCGTCCTGCGCACCTCGGGAAGCGACTTGATGACGCTCAAGGAAGGGGGCCGCCTCTCGCTCGCCGCAGCGACACCGCAGGACCCGCATCTGGTCCAGCTCTCGACCCGCAACTCGATCATGGTCGAAACCCTGCTGGCGCCCGGCGCCGAAATCATCGGCCACACCCTGTTCGAACTGCGCCTGCGCCGCCGTTACGGCGTCTATCCGATCGCACTTCATCGCAAGGGAACCAACCTTGAGGACCGCTTCGAACGCGTGCCGCTCCAGGTTGGCGACACCTTGCTGATCGAAGGCGCGCCCGAGGATCTGCGACGCCTTGTCGAGGACCAGCAACTGGTCAACATCGCCGAACCCACGATGCGCGGCTTTCGCCGCAACAAGGCGTGGATCGCGGTGGCGACGATGCTCGGCGTGGTGCTGGGCGCCGCGTTCAATCTCCTGCCTCTCACCGGGCTCGCGGTGATCGGGGTGGCCATCGTGCTCGCCGCGCGCTGTGTCGAGCCCGAGGAAGCCTTCCGCGCCGTAGACTGGCGGATCATCGCGCTGATCGTTGCGATGCTCTCGATCGGCACCGCGCTCGAACATTCGGGGCTGGTCGAGGCGATCGTCGGGCTCGCCACGCCCTGGCTTGGCACGATGGGACCAATCGCCGCGCTTGCCGCGATCTATTTCCTCAGCCTGTTCCTGACCGAACTGGTCACCAACAACGCGGTCGCCGTGGTTGTCACCCCGATCGGCATTTCGCTGGCCCAGGCGCTCCACGTCGACCCGCGCCCCTTTGCGGTCGCCGTCATGTTCGCCGCCTCGGCCAGCTTCCTTACCCCGATCGGCTACCAGACCAACACGCTGGTCTACAGCGCGGGCGGGTACAAGTTTACCGACTTCTACAAGTTCGGCTTTCCGCTCACGATCCTGGTCGCGATCACCACGCTTGTCGTGATCCCGCTGATCTGGCCGTTCTGACCCGCTTCCTGAAGCCGCCACCGGCTTCGGGAAGCACCCCCACTTGCAAAACATGCACAGGGCGCCGCGCACCCTTGCCTTTCGCGAGAAGGAACCCTAGCGGCTGCTCGCGTCAGCCAAAGGAGTTTGCACGATGGTCCCCCGTTACGCCCGCCCTGCCATGACCGCGATCTGGGAGCCCGAAGCGCGCTACCGCATCTGGTTCGAGATCGAAGCGCATGCCGCCGTAAAAATGGGCGAGATGGGGACCGTGCCGGTCGCCGCGGGCAAGGCGCTGTGGGACTGGTGGGCGACCGAGCCCAAGGTCGACGTCGAAGCGATCGACGCCAAGGAAGCCGTGCTCAAGCACGACGTGATCGCCTTCCTCGACTGGGTCGCCGAACAGGTCGGCCCCGAAGCGCGCTTCATGCACCAGGGCATGACCAGCTCGGACGTGCTCGACACCACGCTCAACGTCCAGCTCGTGCGCGCCGCCGACATCCTGCTGGCGGACCTCGACGATCTCCTCGCCGCGATCAAGCGCCGCGCGATGGAACACAAATACACCCCCTCGATCGGCCGCAGCCACGGCATCCACGCCGAACCGGTCACCTTCGGCCTCAAGCTTGCCGAAGCCTACGCCGAATTCAGCCGCGCCAAAAAGCGCCTGATCGCCGCGCGCGAGGAAGTCGCCACCTGCGCCATCTCGGGCGCGGTCGGCACCTTCGCCAACGTTGATCCGGCGGTCGAAGTCTATGTCGCGGACAAGATGGGGCTCGAAGTCGAGCCGGTCTCGACGCAGGTCATCCCGCGCGATCGCCACGCGATGTTCTTTGCAACGCTGGGCGTCATCGCCAGCTCGATCGAGCGTCTCGCGGTCGAAGTGCGCCACCTCCAGCGCACCGAAGTGCTCGAGGCCGAAGAATACTTCTCGCCCGGCCAGAAGGGCTCGTCGGCCATGCCGCACAAGCGCAACCCCGTGCTGACCGAAAACCTCACCGGCCAGGCGCGCATCATCCGCTCCTACGCCATGCCCGCGATGGAAAACGTGGCGCTGTGGCACGAGCGCGACATCTCGCACTCCTCGGTCGAACGCTTCATCGGCCCCGACGCGACGATCACCCTCGACTTCGCGCTCGCCCGCCTCACCAGCGTTATCGACAAGCTGCTCGTCTACCCCGAGCGCATGCAGAAGAACCTCGACCGCATGGGCGGCCTCGTCCACTCGCAGCGCGTCCTGCTCGCGCTGACCCAGGCCGGTCTTTCGCGCGACACCTCCTACCGCCTCGTCCAGCGCAACGCGATGAAGGTGTGGGAATCGGACGGCCAGCTCAGCCTGATGGAACTGCTCAAGGCCGACGAGGAAGTCGCCGCCGCGCTCACGCCCGAGCAGATCGAGGAAAAGTTCAACCTCGACTACCACTTCAAGCACGTCGACACGATCTTCGATCGCGTGTTCGGCGCCTGAGCCGGGCCGCATCCGACAGATTGCGGAGCCGATTGCGGGGCGAAGGGGAGGCTGGGCCTTTCCTTGCTCCGCATTCGGCCCTAGCATTGCCGCCAAGCCCCTCGGCCGCCGCAACAGCGCCGGACCGGTCGCCCAACGGGAAGCAGGAGCAAGCATGAAAGCCGTCCGTACCCTCACCTGGATCCTGGTCACCGCCATTCTGGTGGCCTTCATCGCCATGAACTGGACCAAGGTGGCGGTTAACTTCTGGCCGCTCGACGATGGCAACTACATCCACTTCGAATGGCCTGTCGGCTTTGTCGCCTTCTTTTTCTTCCTGCTCGGCACGGTGCCCGTGTGGCTCTATTTCCGCGCTGTGCGCTGGCGGCTCAACCGCCGCATCACCAGCCTCGAAAATTCGCTGCGCGCCACGTCGATGAGCCCGCTCCACGATACGTCAGACGCCCCGGCCGCGCCCGCCCCTGCGGCCGCGAGCGAGCCGGTCGCAGACCCGCTGCCCCTTACCCCGGAAACCGAAAAGCCATGAGCAACAACCCCGTCTATGTCGCCCTCGACGTTCCGCGTCTCGATGCCGCCGAAGCGCTGGCCAACAAGGTCAAGGGGCACGTCGGCGGGTTGAAGCTGGGGCTCGAGTTCTTCTGCGCCCACGGCCACCACGGCGTGCGCGAGCTGCAGAAGATCGGCCTGCCGATCTTCCTCGACCTCAAGCTGCACGACATTCCCAACACTGTCGCGGCCGCAATGCAGGCGATCAACACGCTCAATCCGGCCGTGGTCACGATCCACGCCGCGGGCGGGCGGGCGATGATGGAAGAGGCCAAGGCCGCCGCGGGCGAGAACACCAAGGTCGTCGCCGTGACCGTGCTGACCAGCCTCGACGATGAGGACCTTGGCGCAATCGGCATCACCGCCCCGCCGATGGAGCAGGCGCTGCGCCTTGCCGATCTGGCGCACGCAGCCGGGCTCGACGGGATCGTCTGCTCGGGCCACGAAGTCGCCGCGATCAAACAGCAGTGGAAGGACGGCTTCTTCGTCGTGCCTGGCCTGCGCCTGCCCGACGCCAAGTATTCCGACCAGAAGCGCATCGTCTCCCCGCGCGAGGCGCGTGACAACGGCGCCAGCCTGCTCGTCGTGGGCCGCCCGATCCGCGGCGCGGAAGACCCCCTGGCAGCGGCCAAGGCGATCGAAGCCACACTCTGAGCCGAACCGGCGCCGGATGGCGCCCGATAGCGAAGCGTGTGGGCCTGTGTCCCGCGCTTGCCTTCGCCTCGCTCCCTGTCTCCCCTATCTGCCTGTTTCGCCACGTTGTCATTCAGCGGGGCGAAACATGCCTCGGGCCAGACCGTTGCTCTGGTCCGACACACGGATGATGGAGTGCGACAGATGAAGACCCTTTCTCGCCTGCTGACAGGCGCTGGCCTTGTAACGCTTGCTCTTGGAGCGCCGCTCGCGGGTGGCGCCCAGGCGCAGGAGGTTGCCTCTTCGGCAATCACCGCAGGCCACACCCTGCTCAACGTTAACGCGCAAGGCAGTTCGACCCGCGAACCGGACATGGCGGTGTTCACTTCGGGCGTCACCTCGCAGGCCAGGACCGCGAGCGCCGCGCTGGCGGACAATTCGAAGGCGATGACCGGCGTCTTCGCCGCGCTCAAAAAGGCCGGGATTGCCGAAAAGGACATCCAGACCAGCAACCTTTCGGTCTCCCCCGTCTATTCGCAGCCTGCGCGCAAGCCTGACGGCAGCTACGATGCCAACGAGCGCACGATCGTCGGCTATCAGGTCAACAACACCGTCACCGTGCGCCAGCGCAAGCTCGACGATTTCGGCGCGGTGATCGACGCACTCGTCTCGGCCGGGGCGAACGAAGTCAACGGACCGACCTTCACCCTATCCCAGCCCGACGCGGCGCAGGACGAAGCGCGTGTCGAGGCGATCAAGGAAGCGCGCCGCCGCGCCGATCTCTACGCCAAGGCCGCAGGCCTGCGCGTGGTGCGTATCGTCTCGATCGCGGAAGGCGGCGGCTATGTCCCGCAGATCCGCGCCAAGTCGGACATGATCCGGCTCAGCGCCGCAAGCGCCCCCGCCCCGGTCGCCGCCGGTGAGCTCGACGTCACGGCGCAAGTCGCCGTTCAGTTCGAACTCGCCCCCTGATCTGCGCCGGGCACGTGGCAGGCACGCGGCAGGCACGCGGCATGGGGTTCAATTGAGCATCATGTCGCGCGACTGAATGTTGTAGCCGACAAGGGTAAGCGCATCGTCCTTGCCCTTGCGGTAGACGAACTGCTCGACCCCGGTGCCCTTTTCGAAGGTGGTCTGCATGGTGGCGGTGAGGAACGTGCCTCCGGTGGTGGCGTTGGTGTTCCAGCCCACCTGCTTGGTCGTCCGGACTTTGCCCAGCTTGGCGTGGACCGCGCCCAGGAGCTTTTCAAAATCGGCCTGGCTGGTCGCCTGGCGCAAGTCGGGATCGGCCGTCGTCCAGATGCGGCCGATCGCTCCAGCGTCGAGTTCCCGATGGAATTGCCCGATCGCCACATCGGCCTTTTCGAACGATTCCTTGATACCGCACCCGCCAAGCGTTGCAGCCACGGCAAATGGGACTAGAAAGCGCATCAGACGGTTCATCGCATGGGGGTCCTCGATCAGGGATGGCCTGCGACAGATGTAGACAGCGGACGGGCAATGCCAACACCGGCGATCAAGATTTGCGGAATTTCAACGCCTGACGCGCTCGACGCGGCGATCGCCGCGCGCGCCGATTACGCGGGCTTCGTGTTCTTCGCACGCAGCCCGCGCAACGTGATGCCGGCACAGGCCGCCGCCCTTTCGGCGCGCGCCGAAGGGCGGATCGCGCGCGTCGGCCTCTTCGTCGATGCGGGTGATGCGCAAATCGCCGAGGCGCTCGCCGCCGCCCCGCTCGACGTTCTCCAGTTGCACGGCGCGGAAACACCCGAGCGCGCCGCCCAGGTGCGCGCCCGCTTCGGCCTCGCCGTGTGGAAGGCGCTGCCGATCGCCAGCGCGGCTGACGTCGCGCGCGCCAACGCCTACGCCGGAGCGGTCGAGCGCGTGCTGTTCGACGCCAAGACGCCCAAGGGCGCGCTGCCTGGCGGCATGGGATTGTCGTTCGACTGGTCGCTCGTCGCGCACTGGAAAGGACCGCTCGCCTGGGGCCTTGCCGGAGGTCTCAATCCCGACAACGTGGGCGAAGCGCTCGCGCGCACGGGCGCCCCGCTGATCGATACCTCCTCCGGCGTCGAAAGCGCGCCCGGCATCAAGGATACCGGGCGCATTGCCGCTTTCGCGCGGGCCATACGCGAAACGGCCGCCGCCTCGCACTGAGACCGCGGCCGTTCCGACGCGCTGGGGCGCCTTCAGAACTTCGTGCCGACACCCACCAGAATGCCGTCGGTATCGTGCCAGGCCTCGTCGGTCGCGAAGGAATGGCGGTATTCGACCTTGGTGTAGAGGTTGTCCTTGATCGGCTGTTCGTACCCGGCGCCCAGCGCGACGTAACCGGTGCAATCGACGCAGTACTTGGTCTTGTACTCGCTCAAGGCGTAGAGCTTGCCACCGGTCGACGGGATCGCGCTGCCGATCCGCCCGCCAAACCCCCACGACACGCGCGTATCCGAGGTCAGCATGGTGTCGGCCGAAGCCTCGAGCCCGATGAAGCCCTTGTCGCCCAGGTCGAAATCGTAACCGGCCAGCACGCCGGTAACCTCATCGGTATTGTTCCGGTTCCAGACCATGCCGGTGTAGGCTTCCACGCGCGCCTCGTCGGCCCGTGCGGGCGCGGCGGCCAGGGCGACACCGGCCAGTACGAAGGAGAGCGAAACGGTCGGTGCGAATCTACGCATAATAGTACTCCTGATCGATGGGGAGCCGGGCTTCCTGACAGGCCCGGCGCGATCAGGGCTAGGCAGCGCCGCCTTGCACCCAGATGAACCGAAAAGGCGCCAAAAACGGGACCTTTTTGATCTGTATTCAAGTTGTTACACTGCACCGCAAAGATCACGAAAGGTTGGTCACACCCGCGTCATCTTGACGCTATCAAGCCGAAGCGCAGGCGGATCTTCGTCCAATCGGTACCGCCCTTGCGACACTGTCGCCGCCGAAAAATCCCACCCGCACGAGCGACGCACTTCGCGCGGCCCGGCACACCAGCCCCGTCGCAAGCCGGTAAGCCACCCTCGCCCTCGCCCTCGCCCTCGCCCCCGTTACGACGCGCCAGCGAACCGCCGGGGCCGGACGACAGGCCGCCCCGCAAGCCTGATACGACAAAGGGCGCCCCGCCGAAGCGAAGCGCCCTTTGGCCTTGGTGCGACCCGAGGCTTATCGGTTCATGACGCGAAGGCTTTAGAACTTCACGCCCACGCCGACGAGGCCGACATCGGCGTCGGGGGTGTTGTCGCCGATCAGCTCGTGCTGGTACTCAGCCTTGACGTAGTAGCGGTTGTTGAGATCCTGCTGGATGCCACCACCGACGCCGACCGCGCTGTTGCAGTAGCGGCAGGTCTTCGACTGCCACTTCGAGCTGGCATAGAGCTTGGTGGTCGGCGTGACCTTCACGCCGGCGCGGCCGCCGACGCCCCAGGTAACGCGCGTGTCATCGGTCAGCAGCTTGTCGGCGGAACCTTCGACGCCAACGAAGAACTTGCTGCCCAGGTCATAATCGTAACCGGCCGCGACACCAGCGGTCGCCTTGCTGCCGTGACTGTCCCACGCCAGGCCGGTGCGCGCTTCGATGCGGGCTTCATCAGCCATCGCGGGCGTGGCAACGGCAGCAGCGACCGAAGCGGCTGCGGCGAGCGAAACGAGTGCAATACGCATAATCTGTAACTCCTAGTACCTTGTCCCCGTCCCTCGTCGGGGGCGGCCCTCTCTGGGGCGAATGAGCCGATGCGCCTCACAGCCTTTCGCGAAAATGAACAAATTGTTGTCAAATGTCCTGAAAACGTCACAATTCTGCGCCATAGAGCAAGATTGTTGCATTGATGCGCCCTGCAGATGCAAACCTTGCACTTGAAACGCCGCCCGGCGCTCCCATGGCCGGAACTGGCTGGACAGGCCCGCGATGCTCTGCCAACGCTCGCGCATCATGACTGAACACCTGCCTGTAAACAGCCTTCGCGCGCTTCCCGATGCCTCCGGTCACTTCGGCCAGTTCGGTGGTCGCTACGTCGCGGAAACGCTTATGCCGCTCATTCTCGATCTCGAGAAGGAATACCGCAAGGCGCAGGAGGACCCGGCGTTCTGGGCCGAATTCGATTCGCTGATGAAGGACTTCGTCGGCCGTCCCAGCCCGCTCTACTACGCCCCGCGCATGACCGAGCATTTCCGGGAACTTGCCCCGGCAGGCCCCAATGGCGAGAAGCGCGGCCCCAAGATCTATTTCAAGCGCGAGGAACTCAACCACACCGGCGCGCACAAGATCAACAACTGCATCGGCCAGATCCTGCTCGCGCTGCGCATGGGCAAGACCAAGATCATCGCCGAAACCGGCGCGGGCCAGCACGGCGTTGCCACCGCCACCGTCGCTGCGCGCTTCGGCCTGCCCTGCACCATCTTCATGGGCGCGACCGACGTCGAGCGCCAGAAGCCCAACGTGTTCCGCATGAAGCTGCTGGGCGCCGAAGTGGTCCCGGTGACCAGCGGCGCGATGACGCTCAAGGACGCGATGAACGACGCGCTGCGCCACTGGGTGGCAAACGTGCACGACACGTTCTACATCATCGGCACCGCCGCCGGACCGCACCCCTATCCCGAACTGGTGCGCGATTTCCAGTCGATCATCGGCAAGGAAACGCGCGAACAGATGCTCGAAAAGGAAGGCCGCCTGCCCGACCGCCTGGTCGCGGCGGTGGGCGGCGGGTCGAACGCGATCGGCCTGTTCCACCCCTTCCTCGACGATCCCGAAGTCAAGATGACCGGTATCGAAGCGGGCGGACACGGCATCGACACCGACAAGCACGCCGCCTCGCTCACCGGGGGCAAGCCGGGCATCCTGCACGGCAACAAGACCTACCTGCTGCAGGACGAGGACGGCCAGATCACCGAGGCGCATTCGATCTCGGCCGGGCTCGACTATCCGGGCCTCGGGCCGGAGCACTCCTGGCTGCACGAATCGGGCCGGGTGGACTACGTGCCGATCACCGATAACCAGGCGCTCGAAGCCTTCCAGCTGTGCTGCTCGCTCGAAGGGATCATCCCCGCACTCGAAAGCGCACACGCGCTGGCCGCCCTGCCCCAGCTCACCGCGCAGATGGACGAGGACCAGCTGCTCGTCGTCAACGTCTCGGGACGCGGCGACAAGGACATCTTCACCGTCGCCGAGGCACTGGGGGTCGACCTTTGAAGCCTGCCAAGGCGATCATCGAGAAGTTCATCCTCAATTTCCTGGCGGTGTTCATCGGCGTCCAGCTGTCGCGGCACTGGATCGAGTTCACCCGCTGGGACTTTGCACGTGGCACCTTGATGCTTTGCCTGATGGCGGCCGTAACGGTCACCCTCGTCGACCTGTGGCGGTACTGGAAGAGCATATGACCCGGTTCGGCCAGCCCCCCTTCGGAGTGCCCCTCGTGAAGATCTTTCGCGCGCACGAATTCACCGCCCCAGCCGCCTGGGGCAGCCAGCTCCTCGCCGATTTCGGTGACGTGACGGCAAAGCTGCACTGGACCGACCAGCCCTACCGCTGGCACGTCAACACCGGTGCCGAAGTCTTCACCGTGCTCGACGGCGTGGTCGAGATGCACAGCCGCGATGCGGGCGGCACCGTCACCGTGACCCGGCTCGGCCCCGGCGAGGGCGTCAGCGTAGAACCCGGTGACGAACACGTCGCCCACCCCCAAGGACCAGCGCGTATCCTGGTCGTCGAAAGAAAAGACAGCGAATGACCCGCTTTGAGAAAGCCTTTGCCAAGGGACCGGCCCTCGTCACCTTCATCACCGGGGGCGATGGCGATACCGCAGCGAACCTCGACGCGCTGGTCGCGGGCGGCGCCGACGTGATCGAACTGGGCATGCCCTTCACCGATCCCATGGCGGATGGTGCGGCGATCCAGCAGGCCAACATCCGCAGCCTCGCCAAGGGCACCAAAACGGCCGACATCCTCGCGCTCGCCAGCGGTTTTCGCGCGCGCCACCCCGACGTGCCGCTGGTGCTGATGGGCTATGCCAACCCGATGATCGTGCGCGGCGCCGAATGGTTCGCCCGGGCCTGCGCCGAGGCGGGCGTCGACGGCGTGATCTGCGTCGACATCCCGCCCGAGGAAGACGCCGAGCTTGGCCCGGCGCTGCGCGCCGAGGGCGTTGCGCTGATCCGCCTGGCCACCCCGACGACCGATGCCGCGCGGCTCCCCGCCGTGCTCGAAGGCTCCTCGGGCTTTCTCTACTACGTCTCGGTCGCGGGGATCACCGGCACCCAGACCGCCGCGCAGACCTCAATCGAGGAAGCCGTCGCCGCGCTCAAGGCCGCCGCGACCATCCCCGTCGCGGTCGGCTTCGGCGTGCGCACGCCCGAACAGGCGCGCGCCATCGCGAAAGTGGCCGATGGCGTGGTGGTCGGGTCGGCGCTGGTCGATCTGGTCAAGGAGCACGGCGATGAGGCCGCGGGCCCCTTGCGCGAACTGACCTCGGCGCTTGCCGAGGCGGTGCACACCGCGCGCTGACCCCGAGCGGCGAGACAAAGGCCCGAGCATGGCCCGCCCGAACGACTTCGCGGTGTCGGACGCCCCCGGTGTCCAGGCGCAGCTTGACCGGCTCGCCACGCTTTCGGTGCCCAAGGGCCGGCTCGGCCTCGACGTCATCCGCGAGCTGTGCGCGCATCTGGATCACCCCGAGCGCGCACTGCCGCCGACCTTCCACGTCGCGGGGACCAACGGCAAGGGGTCGACCTGCGCCTTCCTGCGCGCCGCGCTCGAAGCGGCGGGCAAGACGGTCCACGTCTTCACCAGCCCGCACCTCGTCCGTTTCAACGAGCGCATCCGCGTTGCCGGCACGCTGATCGCGGACGAGGCGCTGGCCGCGCTGCTGGCCGAAGTGCTCGACATCGCCGAAGCTCACGCCATCGGGGCGAGCTTCTTCGAAGTCTCGGCCGCGGCCGCCTTCCTCGCCTTCACCCGCACCCCGGCCGATGCCTGCATCTTCGAGGTGGGCCTGGGCGGCCGGCTCGATGCGACCAACGTGATCCCCGCGCCGGTTGCCTGCGGCATCGCCGCGCTGGGCATCGATCACGAGCAGTTCCTGCTATCGCCCTGCGAGGATGCGCCCGAGCCGCCGTTCGAGCGGATCGCCTTTGAAAAATCGGGTATCGCCAAGGCCAACGCGCCGCTCGTCACGCTCGACTATAGCGAGCGCATGAACGATGTCGTTGCGATCCAGGCCGAGCGCGTGGGCGGCTACGTCGTGCGCGCCGGGGCCGACTGGACGATCACGCCGCGCGAAGGCGGCTTGCTCTACACCGATCACAAGGGCACGCTCGCCCTGCCCACCCCGCGCCTGCCCGGCGCGCACCAGATGCTCAACGCCGGGCTCGCGGTCGCGATGCTGCGCCATCAGGACGCGGTCAACATGCCCGATGCGGCGCTGGTCCTGGCGATGAGCTGGGCGCGCTGGCCAGCGCGGCTCCAGCGGCTCGAGGAGGGACCGCTGACCCGGCTCCTGCCCGCAGGTACTCCGTGCTGGCTCGACGGCGGGCACAACCCCGACGCGGGCGCCGCGCTTGCCAGGCACTTCCTGGCTAGCCCCGCGCGCATCCACCTCGTCCTCGGCATGTTGGCAAACAAGGACCCGGCCGCCATTACCGGCCCGCTCGCCCCGCGCCTTGCGAGCATCACGGCGGTCCCCGTCCCCGGTCACGAGCATCACGGCCCCGAGGCGTTCCGCCTGCCCGGCCTGCCCGAACCGCGCGCCGCCGCCAACCTGGCCGAGGCGCTGGAAAGCCTGGACGTGGGCGAAGGCGAAATCGTGCTGATCGGCGGCTCGCTCTACCTCGCCGGAACCGTACTGCGCGCCAACGACCAGCTGCCAGACTGAGCCGGCCGGACTGAGCCAGCCGAACTGAGCCAGAGCGTCAGCCTTTGGGCGGCGCTTCAGGATCGATGGCGAGGGTCACTGTGCGGGCCGCGCGGTCCACACGCAGCGCGACGGTACCCTCTCCCTGCACAGGGGAAACGAAACCGAAGACGCCGCGACCCGGCTCCTCCCAGTCGGCCACGGTCATCGCGCGGCCGGGTTCGGCTTCCCATGCGGTCTCTTCGGAAAAGACCGTGAACGCTACCCGGTGCTGCGCGCGCAGGGCCGCAAGGCGGGCGACATGGTCCTCCAGTTCGCGGTCGCGCGCGTCCCAGTCGATCCAGCCGATCGCGTTGTCCTGGCAATAGGCGTTGTTGTTGCCCTGCTGGGTGCGCCCGAACTCGTCGCCCGCAGTCAGCATGATCGTCCCGGTCGAGGCGAACAGCGTGGTGAGCATCGCCTTGAGGTCCGCCCGGCGCGCGGCGATCACGCCCTCATCCGGACTCGGTCCTTCGACGCCGTGGTTCCAGCTGAAATTCTCGCCATGCCCGTCGCGGTTGTTCTCGCCGTTGGCTTCGTTGTGACGGTGCGCGTAGGCCACCGTGTCGGCCAGCGTGAAGCCATCGTGCGCGGCGAGGAAATTGACAGACCGGCACGGGAGGGCCGCCGAGGTCTCCCCAAACACGTCGCTCGATCCGGCGAGCCGGGTCGCCAGCACACCGATGCCGGCCTCGCCCTTCCAGAACCGGCGCACGTCGTCGCGATAACGGTCGTTCCATTCAAGCCAGTTCTGGGGAAACTGGCCCAGCTGATAACCGCCCGGCCCGATGTCCCATGGTTCGGCGATGAGCACCCGGCTCGCCAGCACCGGGTCGGCGGCGATTTCGGCGAAAATCGGGGCATCCTTCGCAAAACCGGGCCCGCGCGCGAGGATCGGGGCAAGGTCGAAGCGGAACCCGTCAACCCCGGCGTGCTGCACGAAATGGCGCATCGCATCGAGCGTCAGGCGGCGCACCGCCGGATTGGCGAAGTCGAGCGTGTTGCCGCAGCCGGTGTCGTTGATGAGCGGGCCGTCCGGTGCGTGGGCATAGGCCGCGTTGTCGAGCCCGCGCAGCGACAGAACGCCTCCCTCGCGGTCGCTCTCGCCCGAATGGTTGAAGACGAGGTCGAGCAGCACGCCGATGCCGTTCCGGCGCAAGGTCGCCACCGTCTCGCGCAATTCGGCAACCCCGCCCGGACACAGCCCCGGATCGAGCGCCATCAGCGCCACCGGGTTGTAGCCCCAGGCGTTGACGAGGCCGAGCGGAGGCAGGTGCCGCTCGTCGATCCAGGCGACGATCGGCATCAGCTCGACCGCGCCGACGTGCAGCTTGCGCAAATGCGCGAGGATCGCGGGATGCGCGAGCGCGGCGATCGTGCCGCGCAGCGCCTCGGGCACTTCGGGATGGCACAAGGTGAAGGCGCGCACGTTGACTTCGTAGATCAGCCCTGCGCGCGCGAAGACCGGCGGCTGCGGGAAGACCCTGGGCAAGGCCTCCGGCACCACCGCGCGCGGCACCAGACCGGCGGTATCCTCGCCAAAACGGCCCAGCGCCGGGTCCTGCCGGAACCGCCGGTCGAG
Source organism: Novosphingobium organovorum (assembly GCF_022832435.1). Taxonomy (GTDB): domain Bacteria; phylum Pseudomonadota; class Alphaproteobacteria; order Sphingomonadales; family Sphingomonadaceae; genus Novosphingobium; species Novosphingobium organovorum. The sequence goes on from NZ_JALHLF010000002.1 coordinate 113,913, forward strand.
CGTCAGCGCGTAGGGATCGACCAGCAGCTTGGCGGAATCGAACCACAACCCCTCGTCGGGCGCCCATTCGCCCTCGGCCCGGTAGCCGTAACGCGCGCCCGCAAGGTCCTCCTCGAACGCGAGTGTCCAACGCTCCCCCTCGCGCACCATCGCGTGGCGGGTCTCGTTATCCTGCGCGTCGAACCGGCAAAGCCAGACCTGCCGGGCCAAAGGGGCGCGCACGGCGAAACGGGTCCGACCCGCTTCCACCCAGGCGCCCAGCCGCCTCACGCGAGCAGCGACCGATAGAGCCGGGCGTAGGCCGCCCCGCTCGCCCCCCACGAGAAGTCCGCCTTCATCGCGTTCTTCTGGACCTTTTTCCATTCCTCGGGCGCGCGGTAGAGCGCGACGGTGCGGCTGATCGCCGCGCGCAGATTATCGAGGTCCACACCGTCGAACTGCACGCCCGTCGCCACGCCTGTGGCAAGCGCGGCCGGATTGGCGTCGATCACCGTATCGGCCAGCCCGCCCGTGCGCGCGACGACCGGCAGGCAACCATAGGCAAGCCCGTAAAGCTGGGTCAGCCCGCACGGTTCGAAGCGCGAGGGGATGAGGATCGCATCGCCGCCCGCCTGCATCCGGTGCGAGAGCGGCTCGTCATAGCCGATGCGCACCGCAACGCGGCCCGGATGGCGCAGCGCAGCGGTCTGGAGCCCCTGCTCGATTGCGGCATCGCCCGAACCGAGCACCGCAAGGCGCCCGCCTTCGGCAACGAGATCGTCGACAGCCTCGGCCAGCACGTCCATGCCCTTCTGCCAGGTCAGCCGGGTGATCGCCACGAACAGCGGACCATCGTCCTCGGCAAGGCCGAATTCGGCCTCGAGCGCGCGCTTGTTCACCGCCCGCTTGCCCAGCGTGCGCAGCGTGTAGGGCTGGGCCAGACTGGGATCGGCAGCCGGGTTCCACACCGCCGCGTCGATCCCGTTGAGAATGCCGTGGACCGCGCTGCCACGCGCGGCGATCAGACCTTCAAGACCCATGCCGAACGCCTCGGTGCGGATTTCGCGCGCGTAAGTCGGGCTGACGGTGGTGATCGCATCGGCGCAGTAGAGCCCGGCCTTGAGCATCCCGAACCCGCCATAGTACTCCACCCCGTACATGTCCCAGGCCCAGGGCGGCAGGCCCAGTGCGCCGAAGATTTCCGCGCCGAACTGACCCTGAAAGGCGATATTGTGGACCGTCACGACGCTGGGCACCGCCTGTCCTTCGAACGGAGCGTAGCGCAGGTACGCGGCCGCCATCGCCGCCTGCCAGTCGTGCGCGTGGAGCAGGTCGAAGCCTTGCGCCTTGCCCCGCACCCTGACCGCACCACCCGCAATGTCCGCCGCCGCGCGGCCGAGCGCGGAAAAGCGCCGCCAGTTGTCGGCCCAGTCCTTGCCCGCAGTGTCGGCGTAGGGCAGCCCGTCGCGCACGAACAGCGCGGGGCAGTCCAGCACGTAAAGCGGGTGGTCCCCCAGCTTCGCGGCGAGCAGGCGCGCGCTTTCGCCCAGCAGATTGTCCCACTCGTGAACAGCGCGCGGCTTCTCCAACTGCACGAGCAGCGAAGGGTAGCCCGGCAGCAGCGTCGTCACCGCCACCCCGTGCGCGGCCAAGGCCCCCGGAAGCGCGCCGACCACGTCGGCCAGCCCGCCGGTCTTGACCAGCGGCACAGCCTCGGAGGCAACCGACAGAACCGTGAGCGCGGGCACACCTGCGCTCACGCCTCGAGCCTCTCGATCATCGCCTTGGTGATGAGGCACACGCCCTTGTCGGTGCGCCGGAAGCGCCGCGCGTCAAGCTCGGGGTCCTCACCCACGACGAGGCCCTCGGGGATACGCACCCCCGAATCGATCACCACCCGGCTCAGCCGCGCGTTGCGCCCAATGTTGCAGTAAGGCAGGATCACGCCTTCGTTGACGCTCGACCAGCTGCCCATCTTGACCCCGGTGAACAGCAGCGAGCGGCGGGCCAGCGCGCCCGAAACGATGCAGTCCTGGCTGATCAGTGAGGAAATCGCCTGCCCGCGCCGCCCTTCCTGATCGTGCACGAACTTGGCCGGCGCGGCGACGATGGTATCGGTCCAGATCGGCCATTCGCGATCGTACATGTCGAGCTTGGGCACGGTGTCGGTGAGGTCCAGATTGGCCTCGAAGTAGGCATCGACTGTGCCCACGTCGCGCCAGTATTCCTCGATCTCCTCGGCCGCACGGATGCACGAAGAGGTGAAGCGGTGCGCCTTCGCCTTGCCGTGCTTGACGATGTAGGGGATGATATCCCCGCCAAAATCGCGCCCCGAATTGGGATCGGCGGCATCGCGCTTGAGCTGTTCGAACAGGAACCCGGTGTCGAACACGTAGATGCCCATGGAGGCCAGCGCGTTTTCGGGATCGCCCGGAATACCCGGCGGATCGGCGGGCTTTTCAAGGAACGAGGTGATGAAGTCATCATCATCGACGTGCATCACGCCAAAGCCCGTCGCCTCCAGACGCGGTACGGTAAGACAGCCCACGGTCACGTCCGCGCCCGAGTTGACGTGCTCCTGCAGCATCAGCTCGTAGTCCATCTTGTAGATGTGGTCGCCCGCCAGGATCACCATGTAGCGCGGGGCGTGCGCGGCGATGATGTCGATGTTCTGATAGACCGCATCGGCGGTCCCTTCGTACCACAGGTATTCCGAAATGCGCTGCGAGGCGGGCAGGATGTCGAAGCTTTCGTTGCGTTCGGGCCGCATGAAGTTCCAGGCGCGGTTCATGTGGCGGATCAGGCTATGCGCCTTGTACTGCGTCGCCACGCTGATGCGCCGGATGCCCGAGTTGATCGCGTTCGAGAGGGCAAAGTCGATGATCCGGCTCATCCCGCCGAAGTAGACCGCAGGCTTGGCGCGGTTGTCGGTCAGTTCCTTCAGCCGGCTGCCCCGCCCTCCGGCCAGGACATAGGCCATCGCATCACGCGCGAGGGGCTGCCCACTCGACATTCTCATCGTTCCCGTTCCTCTCTCGGACCCTCAACCGGGTCTTATTGTGCGTATTCGAGCATGATCGTGGCCAGCGGCGGCAGCGTCACGCTCATGCTGCCGTCAACCGCCCGGACCTGCCCCAGGTTGCCCTTGCCCGACCCGCCGTAATAGACAGAATCGCTGTTGAGCACCTCGTTCCACTTGCCATCCGCGGGCACCGGAACGCGATAACCGCTGCGCAACGTGGGGGTCATGTTGGCGATCACCGCGACCGGCGGGCAGCCCGGCGCCTTGCGCAGCCAGGCAAAGACCGAATTTTCCGCATCGTCCACGATCAGCCACTCGAACCCTTCGCCCTCGCAATCGCGCGCGTGGAGCGCGGGCCTGGCACGGTAGAGCCGGTTGAGATCGCGCACCAGATTGCGCACGCCTTCGTGCGCGGGCGCACCGCGCAAGTGCCAGTCGAGCGCGCGCTCCTCGCTCCATTCCTCGCGCTGGGCGAATTCCTGCCCCATGAACAGCAGCTTCTTGCCCGGATAGCCCCACATCATGGCGTAATAAGCGCGCAAGTTCGCGAACTGCTGCCAGTCGTCCCCGCTCATCTTGGCGAGCAGCGAGCCCTTGCCGTGGACCACCTCGTCGTGGCTGAGGGGGAGGACGAAATTCTCCGAAAAGGCGTACATCAACCCGAAGGTGATGTCGTCATGATGGAATTTGCGGTGCACCGGATCGCGGCCCATGTAGGCCAGCGTGTCGTGCATGAAGCCCATGTTCCACTTGAAACCGAAGCCGAGCGCGGTGGGCCGCTCGCCCGGCGGGGCATCGTCGGCCGGGGCCGAGACGCCGGGCCAGGCGGTCGATTCCTCAGCGATGGTGATGATCCCCGGATTGGCCGCGTAGAGCGCGCGGTTGGTCGCGCGCAGGAAATCCACCGCCTCCCAGTTCTCGCGCCCGCCCGCCGCGTTGGCGATCCACTCGCCCTCCTTGCGCGAATAGTCGCGGTAGAGCATCGAGGCCACCGCATCGACGCGCAGGCCGTCGACATGATAGCGTTCGGCCCAGAACAGGGCGTTGTTGACGAGGTAGCTCGCCACTTCCTTGCGCCCGAAATTGTAGATCAGCGTGTTCCAGTCGGGGTGGAACCCCTGCCGCCGGTCCTCATGCTCGTAGAGCGCGGTGCCATCGAAGCGCACCAGCCCATGCTCGTCGGTCGGGAAGTGCGCGGGCACCCAGTCGAGCAGCACGCCGATCCCCGCCTTATGCGCCCCCTCGACGAAGCGCGCGAAGCCCGCCGGTTCGCCGAAGCGCGCCGAAGGGGCATAGAGCCCGGTGGTCTGATAGCCCCACGAAGGATCGTAGGGGTGCTCGGAAATCGGCAGGAACTCGATATGGGTGAAGCCCATGTCGACAACATAGGGGATCAGCTGGTCGGCCATCTCGTCCCAGTTGAGGAACCAGTTCCAGCGATCGCGCTGCCACGACCCGGCGTGGACCTCGTAGATCGAGACCGGCACCCGGCGTGGATCGACACTGGCCCAGTGCTCGCGGTGGGCGGCATCGTTCCAGTCGTGCTTCTGGGTCCTTGCCGTAACCGAGGCGGTGCGCGGACGCACTTCGGTCATGAAGGCGAAGGGATCGGCCTTGAGCGGCTGCACCGCCCCGTCCGCTCCGACGATGTGGAACTTGTAGGCGCGGTAGTCCTTGATGTCGGGCACGAAGATTTCCCAGACGCCGATGTCGCGCCGGTTGCGCATGACGTGGCGCGCCGGGTCCCAGTCGTTGAAATCCCCCACCACGCTCACGATCCGGGCGTTGGGCGCCCAGACCGCGAAGTGAACGCCCTTGGCGCCCTGATGCTCGATCACGTGGGCGCCCATCTTGTCGAACAGGCGGTAGTGCGTGCCCTGGGCGATCAGCAGGTCGTCGACGGGGCCGAGCACCGGGGCAAAGCTGTAGGGATCGGTGACGATCCAGTCGTGCCCCCCGGCGGTGCAGCGGTAGCGCACCGGCTGCGGATCGCCGAGCAGGAAGCCTTCGAACAGGCCGCGATCGTCGATCCGCGCGACTTGCCCGAGGCATGTTCCCGCGATCGAGAAGGCCTCGGCCGTTTCGGCGCCGGGCAGGATCGCGCGCGCGAAGGCACCGCCCGGCCCGCCATGCACGCCAAGCAGCGAGAAGGGATCGCCATGGGTGCCGTTCAACAGGGAATCGAGAGCGCTTTCGTCAGGGTTCACAAGACTTTCCAGATATCCTTGGCGTATTCGGCGATGGTCCGGTCGGACGAGAACCAGCCGACATTGGCGATGTTGCGAATGGCCGTCGTGCGCCAGCCGGAAACGTCGTTCCAACGGGCATCGACGCTGCGCTGAGCCTGTGCGTAGCTTTCGAAATCGGCCGCGCACATGAACCAGTCATGGTCGTAGATGCCGCCCACGAGCCCGGCGTAGCGCCCCGGATCGTCGGGCGAGAACACGCCCGAGGCGATCATCGAGAGCGCCTGGCTCAGCTCGCGCGAGCCTTCGATGATTGCCCGCGGGTTGTAACCGTTGGCGCGCTTTTCAGCCACTTCCTCGGCGGTGAGGCCGAAGATCACGATGTTCTCGTCGCCCACGTGCTCCTTGATCTCGACATTGGCCCCGTCGAGCGTCCCGATGGTCAGCGCGCCGTTCAGCGCGAACTTCATGTTGCCCGTGCCCGAAGCTTCCATCCCCGCGGTCGAGATCTGCTCGGAAAGGTCGGCCGCCGGAATGATCTTCTCGGCCAGGCTGACGTTGTAGTTGGGCACGAAGACGACCTTGAGCAGCCCGCCGACCGAAGGGTCGGAATTGACCCGCTTGGCGATGTCGTTGGCCAGTTTGATCACCAGCTTGGCGTTGTGGTAGCTCGACGCTGCCTTGCCGCCGAAGATCTTGACGCGCGGCACCCAGTCGCGTTCGGGATGGCTGCGGATCTGGTCGTACAGGGCAACCGTCTCGATCAGGTTGAGCAGCTGGCGCTTGTATTCGTGGATGCGCTTGATCTGCACGTCGAACAGCGCATCGGGATTGAGCCGGATGCCCATCGTCGCCTTGAGATGATCGGCGAGCGCCACCTTGTTCGCGCGCTTGACCGCCGCGATGCTCTCCCCCAGCGTGGCATCCCCGGCGAGCGCATTGAGCGCGGACAGTCTGGCCGCATCGATGATGAAGCCATCGCCGATCGCCTCGCGGATGACCTTGGTCAGCCCCGGATTGCACTGGCTCAGCCAGCGCCGCGGGGTCACCCCGTTGGTCTTGTTGTTGATGCGCGTGGGGTAGAGCTGGTGCAGGTCGGCAAAGACCGTCTCCTTCATCAGCTCGGTGTGCAGCGCGGCGACGCCGTTGACCGAATGCGCGCCGACAAAGGCGAGGTTGGCCATGCGCACGCGACGCTCGCCCGATTCGTCGATCAGCGAGATCGCCGCGATGCGCGCATCATTGCAGCCCGCCTTGCGCGCCTCGCGCAGGATGCGGCTGTTGATCGCGTAGATGATCTGCATGTGGCGCGGCAAAAGCCGCTCGAACAACGGCAGCGGCCAGGTTTCCAGCGCTTCGGGCAGGAGCGTGTGGTTGGTGTAGGAGATCGTCTTCCTGCACACCTCCCAGGCCTCGTCGAATTCGAGTTGGTGGACATCGACCATCAGGCGCATCAGTTCGGCGACCGCGACCGAGGGGTGCGTGTCGTTGAGCTGGATCGAGGCGTGCTCGGGCAGCGTGCGCACGTCGCCCTGGTACTGCATGTGGCGGCGCATGATGTCCTGCACCGAAGCGGCGGTGAAGAAGTATTCCTGGCGCAGCCGCAGCTCCTGCCCGGCCGGGCTCGAGTCCGCCGGATAGAGCACGCGCACCAGCGCATCGGCGCGCACCTGTTCGCTGAGCGCACCGACGTGATCGCCCGCGTTGAACGCATCGAGCTTGATCGGGTCCAGCGCCGAAGCGGTCCACAGCCGCAGCGTGTTCACGCGCTTGGCGTGGTAGCCGACCACCGGGGTATCGACCGCGGTCGCCTCGACCTGTTCGGCCGGGTGCCACTCGGCAATGTCGCCCTCGACCGTGACCTCGCCGCCGAAGCCGATGCGGTAGGTGCTCTCGAGCCGCTCGAACTCCCAGGGGTTGCCATGCGCCAGCCAGGTCTCGGGCAGCTCGACCTGCCAGCCATCGTCGATGCGCTGGCGGAACATGCCGTTCACGTAGCGGATGCCGTAGCCGTAGGCCGGGATGTCGAGCGTCGCCAGGCTCTCCATGAAGCAGGCGGCCAGACGCCCGAGCCCCCCGTTGCCAAGCGCGGCGTCAGGCTCGTATTCCTCGATCTCGGCAAGGTCGAGCCCGTGCGCGGCAAGCGCCTGCTCCATCTCGCGGGTCATGCCCATGTTGGACAGCGCATCGCGCAGCAGGCGCCCGATCAGGAACTCCATCGAGAGGTAGTACACCCGCTTGCCGCCGGTATCGTAGGTGCGCCGGGTCGAGGTGATCCAGTTGTCGATGATGTGGTCGCGCAGCGCGAAGATCGAGGCGTTGTACCAGTCGTGGTTCTTGGCCGCCCGTTCGTCCTTGCCGACACGGTGACGCAGGACCCGAATGATGTGACTGTCGAACTCGGAGGGACTGCTTGCCACGGAAAGTCTCCTAGAAAGGACGCCGTGAACAGGCCTCGTCGAAGCCTCACCCAACGGCACCGCATCAGCTGCGAACGAAGGAATCTCCGTCCGTTTTATTCCGAAACCTTATGATCCTATCGCTACCACACGACTGCAATGCAGCAAGGACAATTGTGCGCCGCGGCAATGAATTGTTTGCCATCGACCGGTTCACCGCGATGCGGGTCCGACAACGCTAGGCAAGCGCGCGAGCGGCCGCTAACAAAGACCCCATGCATGAACTTTCCCCGTTTGATGCCGCCTCGATCCTGATCGTCCTCGCCGCGGCGCTGGGCTATCTTAACTATCGCATCCTGCGCCTCCCTTCGACCGTCGGACTGACCGTGATGGGCACGCTCGCCTCGCTGCTGCTGGTCGCCTACGACCACTTCGTGCCGGGCGGCACGCTCGCCGCGAGCCTTGGCGGGTTCCTCGCCGACCTCGACTTCTCGCGCACGCTGATGGACGGGATGCTCTCGTTCCTGCTGTTTGCCGGCGCGATGCACGTCAGCTGGTCGCACATGCGCGAAGGGGCGCTGCCGATCCTGGTGTTCAGCACCGTGGGCGTGCTGCTTTCCACCGCGATCGTGGGGGGCGGCTTCTTCGCGCTGTCGCAGGCGGTGGGCATTCCGGTGCCGCTGACCTGGTGCCTCGTCTTCGGCGCGCTCATCAGCCCGACCGACCCGGTCTCGGTCATGGCCGTGATGAAGCGCGCGGCCATGCCCGAAACGCTCCAGGCCACGGTCGCGGGCGAGAGCCTGTTCAACGACGGTATCGGCGTCGTCGTCTTCACCATCCTCATCGCGCTCGCCACGGGCTCCGAACCGTTCACCTGGAGCTTTGCACTCGCCCATTTCGTGCGCGAGGCGCTGGGCGGGGGCGTGCTGGGCCTCGGGATCGGGTGGATCGGCTACCGCGCGATGAAGTCGATCGACGAATACAACATTGAGGCGATGATCAGCCTCGCGGTCGTCATGGGCGGCTACAGTCTGGCCATGGCGCTGCACGTCAGCGGCCCGGTCGCGATGGCCGTCGCCGGGCTCATCATCGGCAACGCCGGGGTCGCCCACGCGATGAGCGACACCACGCGCGACTACATCATCAAGTTCTGGGCGCTGATCGACGAGATCCTCAACGCCGTGCTGTTCCTGCTGATCGGGCTCGAGGTGATCGCGCTCGACCTCCAGCCGGGCTACATCTTCGTCGGGATGGCCGCGATCGCGGTCGTGCTGATCGCGCGGGTGATCTCGGTCGGCGCGCCGCTCATCGCGATGAAGCGGGCGATCGACATGGGCCCGCTGGCTTTCCCGACGCTGGTCTGGGGCGGCCTTCGCGGCGGTATCTCGATCGCGCTGGCGCTGTCGCTGCCGGCTTCCGCGATCCGCTCCGAACTGCTCGCGGTAACCTATGTCGTGGTAATCTTCGCGGTCGTGGCGCAGGGCAGCACGATCGGCAAGCTCATCCAGTCCATTCAATCGCGCGAAGCCGCCAAGGCGCGAGTACCGTCATGACCGATACCCCCGACACCGCTAGCGGCCCTTCCCCCGCCCTGCCCGAGAGCCCGCTGCCCGGCCAGGCTCCCCGCAAGACGCCCGATGATCGCGCCGCGCCCGAGGCCCAGGCGATCAACGAGATGTGGCGGCAGCGCCCCTGGTGGGCCCGCCGCGCCGAGGCCTTCTTTCACCTCGCGCGCATCAAGCTTGCCCATGCCGTGCTGCTCCCCGAACTGAGCCCCGACCAGGCCTTCGACCTGCGCCAGAGCGTGCGCCAGGAAGGCCAGCTCACGCGCGGCTACATCCTGATGTGCGCGCTCGCGGCGGGCATCGCGATCCTGGGCCTGCTGCAATCCTCGACCGCGGTGGTCATCGGCGCGATGCTCGTCTCCCCGCTGATGAGCCCGATCGCGGCGATGGGATTTGGCTTCGCCTCGCTCGACGGGCACCGCATCCGCGATGCGGTCAAGGTCGTCGCGATCGGCGCAGCGATCGGCATCGCGACCGGCATCGTGCTGACCTGGCTCTCGCCCATCCGCAACGCCACGCCCGAGATCCTGGCGCGCACCGAACCCAACCTGCTCGATCTGGCGGTCGCGCTGTTTTCCGGCATTGCGGGCGGTTATTCGACGGTCATCGGCAAGGGCGGCACCGCGATCGGCGTCGCCATCGCCACGGCGCTGATGCCCCCGCTTACGGTGGTCGGCTATGGTATCGGCGTGTTGCAGCCGATGTTCGCCTTCGGCGCGCTCCTGCTGTTTCTCACCAACCTCGCCGCGATCACCTTTGCCTTTGCGCTCATCGCGCGGCTTTCAGGCGCAGCGCGGCCGTTCGGCAAGGTCGAGTGGACGCCGCGCTACATCGCGATCCTGATCGCGGCTTTCCTTGCGCTGGCAACGCCGCTGACGATGACGCTGATGAAGCTCACCAACGAGGCGCGCATCCGCTCGGCAGCGCAGAACGCGATCGTGAGCGCGTGCGGCGACAAGAACGTGACGATCGCCCAGCTTGACGTCAACTCGAGCCTGTTCGCCGCGCCCTCGGTCAAGGCGCTGGTCATCACCCCGACCTACACCGGCAACGCCGAGAGCCGCGCCGAGAGCCTGATCAAGAAGGCGCTCGGCGAACAGGTCGCGGTCAGCCTGCAGCAGGTGCTCGCCGCCGACGTGCGCTCACAGACCAAGGCCATGGTCGATGCCGCGATGGAACGCACCACGGCAGGCATTGCCGCCGACGTGCCGCCATTCAAGACGATCCGCCAGACGATCGGCCTGCCCACCCGCGCGATGTGGACCGACCGCGCGCAGCGCATGGTCTATGTCGAGCCGGTCCCCGCGCCCGAATGGACGCTCGCCGACTACCGCACGGTCGAGACTTCGGCCAACCAGGACACCACCGGCTGGACCGTGCGCCTGATACCGCCGCCGCAGGCCGACCTGAGGGTCGCGCTGGGCCATGGTGCGGGCGCGGCGCTCGCCGAGGGGACGATACCGGTCGACCTCGGCATCTGGGCGCTGCAACGCTGGGGCATGGGCGACGTGACGATCTCGGGCGCCAGCGCCGCGCAACTGGCGGGCCTTTCCAAGCTGCTGAGCGATGCGGGCATTGCCGCGCAAGTGCGCACGCGCCCCGAACTGGCGCAGGATGAACCGACGGCCGAGGCGACGCCCCTGTCGCAAGACGGGCAGGCTGCATCGCCCGATGCCCCGGCAACCGCGATCATCTCGGTCTATGCCCCCAGCCCTTCGCGCCTTGCCGCGCAAAAGGCCGCACGCGAGGCCGCGCTACGCGCCGCCGCCCAGCAGGATGCCGAAGCCGCCAAAGCAACCGCAGCCACGCCGCCCAAGCGGTAACCCGCGCTTAGCCAAGCCGGTTCAGCGCGTGTCGATAACCGCCGCGCGCACCCGGCGGATGTGGAGCACCAGCGCGGCCTGCGCGGTCTCCACTTCGCCGCGCGCGATCGCCTGGTAAAGCACCTCGTGCTCGAAGCCGTGGCTGCGCAGCGCCACCGCACGCTGCTCCGCCTCCATCGCGCGGTGCGCGACCAGCACGTAGCTGTGCATCACGTCCCACACCCGTTCGAGGATCGAGGCGAGCAAGGGCGAAGCGTGGCGGCGGTAGGTCATCCAGTGAAAGGCGCGCCCCTGCTCCATGATCCCGGCGAGGTCCGGGCTCGCCTCGCGCTCGTCGAGCAGCGCGCGCAGCTCGGCGATGTCCTGCGCCGTGAAGCGCGAGAGGCTGTCGGCCAGCAGCAGCGGCTCGATCCGCTCGCGAATGTCGAACGAGGAACGCACGTCGTTCTCGTTGAGCACCACCACCCGCGCGCCCGCGTTGGCGCGCATCGTCACCAGTCCGCGCGCTTCCAGGATACGCAGCGCATCGCGCACCGGAATACGGCTGATGCTGAGCTCTTCGGCCAGTTCGTCCTGCTTGATGCGCGCGCCCGCGGGCAGCTCAGCGTTGAGGATACGCCGGGCCAGAAGGGAGGCCACCCTTTCGCTGACGGCCTCACAAGGCCCCTTGCCGGTGCTCGAACTCATGCCCCACGCCCTTTTCGCGCTCTATCTTTGTAAACGACCCGAACCCAGATGTATGCCGCAACCTTGCAATTTCGCAAGGGGAGGCGCGCAGCCAAGGTAAACGTCGCCGGCCAGCCTCCTTCCGGCACGCCCGCCCTAGGTACTGCGCCGGGGTCTGCAGCTCACCCGGTATAAGCCTCGAGTGGCTTAGATCGAGCGATCAGCAAGGCAGCGCACGACTATGGCTCTCAAACGCATCAGCCCCTCGCAGGTCGAAACGGGCATGTATATCCACGCCTTTCACGGCAACTGGTTCTCCCACCCGTTCTGGCGCGCGCATTTCGTGGTCGAGGACGAGAGCCGCTGCGCCACCTTGCGTGAAAGCGATCTCGACGCGCTGGTGATCGATACCGACAAGGGCAAGGACGTGTCCGGCGAAAAGCCCCCCGCCCCGCCCTCGCCGACCGGGCAAGTGCCGATCCGCACGCGCCATTTCGGCATGCCCGCAGGCGGCCTGCCATCCGCCCCGGCGGCTGCCCCGGCGCCGGTCGCG
>NZ_JALHLF010000020.1 GCF_022832435.1 Novosphingobium organovorum
CGGCTGCCGGGGCGCTCAGGCGCCCTGGCGCGCGGGGAGCGGGTGAACGTCCGAGGCCGGGGTGCCCAGCGGGTGGAGCGGCTGCGGCTCGAGCGGGGCGGCGGGCTCCTGCGCGATCTGCTTGTCGAGCAGGTCGATCGCGGTCTGCAACTGCGCGTCGTGCCCTTCGAACGCGGCGTGGGGCGGATTTTCGACCGCGATGTCGGGCGCGATGCCGCGCCCTTCGACGATCCAGGTCCCGTCGATCGCGTACTGGGCGTTTTCCGCCACGCGCGCCTGCCCACTGTCGGTCAGCCGGTTACGGTCCGACAGCCAGACGCCCGCGCCCGCCGTGCGCTCGCCCACCAGCGGGGCGAGGCCGAGCGACTTGATCCCGGCGGCGAACGTCTCGCCATCGGAATAAGTGCGCTCGTCGATCAGCACCGCGACGTGGCCGCGATAGGCGTTCTGCATGTTGGTGGTGGGTACGCCCGATCCGTCCGGGCGGCTCCAGAAGGCCCAGGCGCGGCGCATCAGCGTGGCGATCACGAGGCTGTCGATATTGCCCCCGTTGTTGTTGCGCACGTCGATGATGAGGCCGTCCTTGTCGAGCTGGGCAAAGTAGTCGCGCGCGAACGTGGCGATGTCGTCGGGGCCCATCGCCTTGAGGTGGATGTAGCCGATGCGCCCCTTGGAGAGCGTCTGCGTCGCGAGCCGCTTGCCTTCCACGAAGTCGTGGTAGCTTGCGGTCTGTTCGCCTTCGAGGGTCATCGGCTCGACCACGGTGGAGACCGGCTTGGTCCCGCGCAGGAGATCGAGCCGCACTTCCTGCCCGGCCTTGGAGGCGAGCGCGAGGCGCAGCTCGCCCAGCGTTGCCACCGGCCGCCCATCGACCCGTTGGATCACGTCGCCCGCGCGCGCGTCCACGCCGGGGCGGCGCAGCGGCGGGAGCCAGGCGACCAGATCGGCCTCGGCCTTGAAGATGCTGTCGATGCGCAAGCCTCCCGCGACCGGGGAATAGCGCGCGCCGAGGAAGGCCATGGCGCTGTTCTCGCTGTCCTTGGGCACGTCGCCCGGACGGATCTGGCTGTGCAGGATGCCCAGCTGCGAGGACATCTGCCCCAGGATCGCGTTGAGTTCGGCGCGGTGGCCGATCCGCGCGAGGAACGGTTCGAGCCTGGCGCGCACCGCGTTCCAGTCCACCCCGCGCATCGTCGGGTCGTAGGCGAAGTCGCGGTGCATGCGCCAGGCGTCGATGAACATCTGGCGCCACTCGGCGCGCGGGTCGATCGTCAGGTGCCAGTCGTCGAGGCGGACCTTGTCCTGCGCCAGTTCGTCGTCATCGTCGGGCATCTTGGCCTTGGCCGGGACCAGCGTGAGGGTGGGCTTGTCCTCGCTCCCGGCGACGACCAGCGCGGTCTTGCCGTCGGCCGACAGCGCAAAGCCCTGGGCCTTGGCGGCGAACGTTTCGACCTTGGCTTTGGCGCGGTCGGGGGCGATGGCGATCGAGACGATGTCGTCGCCCTTGCGGGCGTAGAGGAAGTCCTTGGAGGCGACCAGGGTGTCGCTCAGCCCCGGATCGACGGGAACCTTGTAGAGCCGCCCTTGCAGGCCTTCGAACACGATCGGTGCGGGCTTGGGCGTGGCGTCTTTCCTGTCGCCATTCTTGTCCTTGCCCTTTGTGCCATCCTTACCGCTGTCCGCCGGATCGGTCTTGTCGGCCGGATCGCTCTCCTCGCCGTCCTTGGCCTCGCGGGTCAGCTCGTTGTCCTCGCGGAAGCGGAACCGGGCCGAAGGGTCGAGCTGGAGCGCGTAGAGCTCGCCCCGGTCGGGAAAGGCAACGCCCATGTTGCGATCGCCCCAGGGGTTGCCGGGGGAGGGGGCGAAGTTGCGGTCCGACAGGAAGTAGAGCCAGGCCCCGTCGGGCGCGAAGGCGGGGGCATAGTCGTTGTACTTGCCCGAGGTGGCCTGCACCCGCGCCCCCGTCGAAAGGTTCTGGACGAAGATGTCGGAGGTGTTGGCGTTGTTGGCCCGGCCGGTCTGGGCATAGGCGATGTAGTCCCCAGCGGGCGAGAACACGATGTTCTGGAAGGCGGCGTCATCGCCGTTGTCGGCCCTGGCGAGGAGCGTGACGCGGCCCGTCGCAAGGTCGAGCTTCTGCAGTCGGAACTGCTTGTCCCACAGCACGATGGTCTTTTCGTCGGGCGCGACCGCGAAGGACCAGATATAGGCGTCGTAGCCGTGGGTGAGGGGCTGTGGCGTGCCCGAACCATCGGCGTTCATGGCCACGATCTCGCCGCGATCGCCTTGATCGAGGATCATGTAGACCTTGTCGCCCTTGGCCCCGGCCACCGCCTGGCGCGCGCGCGCATCGAGCGGGACGGCGAATTCGACACGGCGCATCTGCGCAGGGAAGGCGAGCGCAACCCGTCCGCGCGCGGTCACCGCAACGCTCTTGCCCGAGGGCGAGAGGCGCGCGGCTTCCATTTCGCGCAAGGGGTTGGCGATCGTGCGCGGCCGGGTCTGCTGGCGGTCGGTCACGATCGATATGGCGAGCTTGTGCACGGTGGCCTGACGGATCGAGAAGGCATAGATGTCCGCCCCGTTCTGGAGGTAGACGGTGTCGCCGTCGAGGCTCGCCTGGAGGACCGGGAAGGCCATTTCGGGGGAGACCTGGCGCACGTCGCTGCCATCTTCGGCGACCGACCAGACCGCATCCGCGCCGCTCTTGTCCGAGATGAAGTAGATCCGCCCACCCGAGGCCATCGGAAAGCGGATCGGGGCACCGAAATCGGCCAGCATCTGCACCGCCTCGTCGGCCGAGCCCATGCGCCAGCGCCACAGTTGGGCCATCCCGCCACCGCGATAGAGCACCGCGTTGTCGCGCGCGCGCGCGGTCAGGCCGCGTCGGCTGAAGAACAGCGTCTGCCCGTCCGCGCCGAAGGTCGCATCGTTCGCGCGCCAAAGCGGGATCGCCGTCGCCGCGCCGCTGCCGGTTTCCCCCGTCGGGCCTGCTGCGGGATCGACGGTGTAGAGGATTTCGCCCTGGTCCGCTCCGGTCAGGCTGGAGGAAAAGATGACCTTGCCGTCCGGGGTCCAGCCCACGGTGCGCACCGCCGCGCCCTCGAACGTGAGCCGGCGCGGCGCGCCGCCCGCCACGGGCATGACGTAGATGTCGCGGTCGCTGTCATAGCTCGCGGTGAAGGCGACCATGGTGCCGTCGGGTGAGACCTTGGGGTCGGTTTCCTCGGCCGGGTCGCTGGTGAGGCGGATGGCCGTGCCGCCGTCGCGCCCGGTTCGCCACAAGTCCCCCTCGCTGGCGATGACCAGCACGTCGCCGTGCGCGCTGGGGTACTGGTAATAGCCCTCGTCGGCGAGCGCGGGCGTGGCGAGGAACGCGATCAGGCTGGTCGCGATCGAGGTGCCCACGGCCAGTCTGGCCGCGATCGTGTGTGCGGGTTTCATCATGGATTGTGCCCCAGGCCTTGTGTCAGGTCCCCTGCATGACCAAGACCGGCCGCCGCTGCAAGCCTCCAGGTCGCGGGCGGGCTGGCGCAATGTCCTTGACGGATCGCGGGGCACGCCGCCAGGGGCGCGACCAGCAGGAGCGCGAGGGGCTGAAATTAATTTTGTTTTTTGCCCTGTCCCTTTTGCCCGCTGGTGCGTCTCACATTGCGCGGATCAGGAGAATGCCGTGCAGGTTGAACACAAAGTCGAGACGCAAGGCTTCGATCGCCGCTGGCGACCGGCGCTGCTGGCCTTCTTCGCGCGGCGTATCGGCGATCGCGCCGAGGCCGAGGATCTGACGCAGGAAGTGTTCGAGCGGCTGTGGCGCAGCGACGTCGAGGTCGAGCGACCCGAGGCCTACGTCTTCCAGATCGCGACCAACCTGTTGAGCGATCGCCAGCGCCGCCTTCGGGTGCGCGACCGGCATCGCCAGTACGTCGAGGCCGAGGAGCGGCGGGACATCGAGTTTCTCGATCCCTACACCGTCGTCTCCGACCGGCAGCGGGTGGAGCGGCTGGTGCAGTGCCTCGAGGCGCTGCCCGATCGCACCCGGACGATCTTCATCCTCTTTAAATTCGAACAGTTGAGCCAGGACACGATTGCCGAGCGCTATGGAATTTCGAAAAGTGCGGTCAAGAAGCAGATCGCCAGGGCTCTGGCCTTGCTCGCTGCCGGCATGGGGGAAGGGTGATGGCCGTGGCTGATTCTGGCGCCGACACTCCGGACATGGCCCGCCGCGTGCAGGCGGCCGAATGGTTGCAGCGGCTCGACGAGGGGGCGTTCACCGCGCACGAGCAGGATGCGTTCGACGCCTGGCTGGCGCTGCCCGCCAACGCCGACGCGCTGGTCGCGATGCAAGGGCTGCTCCAGGCGCTCGGTGCGATCGGCGAGGAGCGCGACGTCATCACCATGCGCAAGGAGGCGCTGTGCGATTTCGAGGAACCCGGCCGCCAGCGGCGGCGCGGGGTCCGCGGGGTCTGGCGGGGGCGCGCTGTTCCGCTGGCGATCGCGGCATCGCTGGTGCTGGCCGTGCTGGGGGCGATGACGATGGTCTCGTGGAGCGCCCCATGGGGGCCCTTGTGGGGGGATACCCGCTACGCGACGCAAGTGGGCGAACGGCGCGCCTTTGCGCTCGACGACGGCTCGCAGATCACGCTGGATGGAAATTCGGCCGTTCAGGTTGCGTTCGACCGGCACGCCCGCTCGATCGTGCTCGAGCGCGGGCGGGCGCGCTTCACCGTGGCCAAGGATGCCGCGCGGCCGTTTACGGTGACCGCGGGCAACCGCACGGTGCTGGCCATCGGCACCTCTTTCTCGGTCGAGATGCTGGGCTCGCAGGTCCATGTGCGCCTGTTCGAGGGCAAGGTTTCGGTGCTGACCGGTCGGCAGCCGGACAAGGCGGCGCTGCTCCTTGCCAGGCCCGGCCACTTCCCGCTCGCAGGCGTGCCGGACATGGTGCCGGGCGAGGAACTGGTCGCTCCCGCCGGACAGCCGGTAGCACCGACCATCACCCACTTTCGCGTCGCGACCGGGGATACCTGGGAGAGCGGCGAGCTGGTGTTCGAGGATACCCCGCTCGCCCAAGCGGTCGAGCGGGTCAACCGCTACGCCAGTCAGCCGGTGCGGCTGGGGAGCGGTGACGTGGCGGGGATCCGGGTCAATGGCGTGTTCCAGGCAGGCGACACACGCGCCTTTACCGATGGTCTCACCGCGCTCTATCCGCTCCTCGTCGAACACACCGACCAGGGGTTGCGCATCGTGCGGCGTCCCGCGCCCTGATCGCGGCGTCATGCGATTGTCAAAAAAAATCGCACCGCGTGCTGTCTCTCGGCGCTCCTGGTCCGTCTAACTCCATAGCAAGTGGGCAACTTGCGTGAGGTTAAACAGGGGCATAACGCAAATGAGGAAATTCAGGGGATCGCCGTATCTGGCATCGGGCAGCGCCATGCTGGCCGCGGCAATGGCGTGCGCCGCGCCGGCCTATGCGCAGGAGCAGACCTTCCATCTCGACATTCCGGCGCAGGGCATGGCCGGAGCGCTTCGCTCGGTGGCCTCGGCTTCGCACCAGCAGGTGATCTTCGACGGGGCCTCGGTCGCCGGGCTCAAGGCACCCGCGCTCAAGGGGCGCTACACCGCGCAGGCCGCGCTGTCGCGGCTGGTGAGTGGCAGCGGGCTCAAGGTCGAGCGTGGGTCCTCGGGCATCTACATCGTCAAGGCCAGCCTGAGTGCGGACCCAAATGAAACGCGCCGGCCCGCTTCCCTAGCGGCGTCGGCGCCGGCGCCTGCCCCTGCCCCTGCCCCCGAACCCGACATCATCGTCACCGGAACGCGCCTCAAGCGCACCGAGTTCGATTCCCCGATCCCGGTCGTCGCGCTGCAGAAGGATGATATTTCCGAAACCGGCTACCGTGACCTTGGCGAAGCGCTGGTCGACATGCCCGGTGTCGACCAGGGCATCAGCCTGTCGAACGGCCAGACCTCGACCCAGACCAACGGCCTTTCCACGGTCAGCCTGCGCGGGCTGGGCACCAACCGCACGCTGACGCTGATCGATGGCCACCGCACGGTCTCCAACGTGGGCAACGCCAACGCCGTCAGCATGAGCACGATCCCGACCTTCTTCGTCGATCGCATCGACGTGAGCACGGGCGGGGCCTCGGCGGTCTATGGCTCGGACGCGATCGCGGGGGTCATCAACATCATCACCGAAAACGGCTTCGAGGGGGTCAAGGCGCGCGCGGTGGGTTCGGCCACCAACGATGGCGGCGGCGATGGCACCGAATATTCGATCGCGGTGGGCAACCATTTCCTCGACGACCGGCTCTACGTCATGGCGACGGTCACCTACGAAAAGCAGAACCGCCTTGCCGCGAGCGATCGGGACTGGGCCACGGGTTCGTACAGCTACGATGCCGACACCAACGAACTGAGCTCGCCTTCGCTCAGCAGCTACACGCCGGGCGGCCGCTTCCTGAGCACGCGCGGGGCCTACTACTACACCGAAGAGGGGCTCCAGTCGGGCTTCACGACCGAGGACAACGGCTACGAGACGCGCACCACCGGCACGCTCATCACGCCGCGTGAAAGCATCAGTGCCGGGCTCAAGCTGGGCTACGATTTCAGCAACGATCTCAGGCTCAACGCGAGCGTTCTCTATTCGAATATCTCGACCCATTCGGTGCGGGCGCCCTACTACATCTCGAACACCTCGACGTATGGCGTGAACGACGAGTACACGCTGGGGCGCATCTCGCGCGACAGCCCGCTGGTGCCCGACGAGATCGCCGCTGCATCGAGCAGTTCGGGCGTCGATTTCCGCCGCCGCCTGACCGAGCTGGGCAATCTGGAAATCAACAACAAGCGCGAGACCTGGCGCTCGTGGGTGGGGCTCGAGGGCAAGGCCTTCGGGGACTGGGACTGGGACCTGACCTACGGTTTCGGCCGGTTCGAGCAGAACCAGACCCGCGCCAATGGCGTCAATTACGAACATGTCGCCAATGCGCTCGACGTCGTCGCGCTCGACGACGGGACGCTGGCCTGCGCCAGCGAGGCTGCGCGGGCGGACGGCTGCGTGCCGCTCAACATCTTCGGCCTCAACTCGATCAGCGAGGAAGCGGCCGACTATATCCGCGGCAGCCTGTGGTATCAGGCGATCAACAGCCAGCACACCTTGAGCGGCAATCTTTCGGGCACGCTGTTCGACATGCCCGCCGGGCCTTTCCAGCTCGCCACCGGGTTCGAGCTGCGCCGCGATCACACCGAGACCCACACCGACGAGCTGACCGCGAGCGGCTACAGCAACCTGGCCTATATCCCCGAGTATTCGGGCACGGTCAAAGTCGCCGAGGCCTATGCCGAAGCGAACATGCCGTTGCTGCGCGACACACCGTTCTTCTATCGCCTGAGTGTCGACGGGGCGCTGCGCGTGGCGCGCTACAACCTTGCGGGCGTGGGCACCACGATGAGCTATCGTCTCGGCGCCCAGTGGGAGCCGGTGCGCGGGCTCAACTTGCGCACGACCTTCAGCCGCGCGCAGCGTGCGCCGGACACCACCGAGCTCTACTCGCCCGCGCGCGACGACTATGACGACGTGATCGACATTTGCAGCGGGGTGACCGCCTCGACCACGGGCACGGTGGCCGACAACTGCCGCTCCAACGCCGGGATCGCGGCGGCCATCGCGGCCAACGGCGTGTTCACGCAGGAAGAAACCAACATCAACGCGCCCAACGCGGGCAACGCGGATCTCAAGGAAGAAACGGCCTATACCTGGACTGCGGGCGTGGTGCTGGCCCCGGCCTTCCTGCCCGGCTTCCAGGCCAGCGTCGACTATTACGACATCCGGGTGAAGGATGCGATTTCGGCGCTGTCCAACACCAACCAGCAGCTGGAATGCTATTCCGATCCCGACGGGACCGACAACCGCTTCTGCGAGGCGATCACCCGCGACGAGGAAGGCCAGCTGACCCGCATCATCAATCAGCAGGAAAACCTCGACGAACTGCGCGCGCGCGGTATCGACGTGGCGCTGGCTTACCGTTTCGCGCCGGCGATCATTCCCGGCTCGCTGACACTGCGGCTCAACTACAACCGTCGTCTCGAGCTGGGCACGACCTACCAGGGCATCGCCAGCCAGTCCTCGGACAACTGGCTGGGCGAGGTGGGGACCTCGAAGAACACCGCCAAGGGCTCGATCCAGTGGAGTTCGAAGCGCGCGATGATCGGGTGGACCACGGTCTACATCGGCAAGGCGCTCGACAGCAACGATGCCGCGGCGGCCTTCGCGGCGGCGGGCATTACCGATCCGCTGTTCCTGCACGTGCCCGCCTACTGGCGCCACGACCTCAACTTCCGCCTGACGCCGCCGCTGGCGAACCCGAACCTGCGCATCTTCGGCACCGTGCGCAACGTGTTCAACAAATACGGCCCGTTCCTGCCGAGCGGAACCGAGAGCGGCAACAGCTACAACTACAGCTCGGTCTACGGCGTGACCGGCCGTGTGTTCACGCTGGGCGTGCAGTTCGAGTTCTGACCGTGATCGGGGGCGGGCGGATGGACTCTCGCTCGCCCCCGGCGCCGCATCACGATACCCCCCGCCGGCACCCGTTGACCCGCACGGTGCCGGCCTTACTGCGCCGGGTCATGCTCCGCCCGTTCTCACGCGGCGGGGCATGACCCGGCCTTTTGCAAACCCCCTTTCGGGAGATCCGTCTTGTCCTTGTTCCGCCTTCGTCTTTCCCTGCGCGTGGCATCGCGCGCGGCTTCCGTGCTGGCCCTGGGAGCGCTGACCAGTGTCGGGGCCACTATCGCCGCGGCCGAGGAGGGGCCAAGGGTGATGACGGCGGTCGATCTTCTCAACCTGGCGCGGGCCAGCAGTCCAATGCCTTCGCCGGACGGTTCGGCCATCCTCTACCGCGTAAGCCACGCCGACTGGGACAAGAACAAGGCGGTGAGCGAGCTGTGGCGCCTCGATGCGGCGGGCGGTGCCCCGCGCCGGATGCTGGCCGATGCCGGTTCGCACGCCAGCTGGTCGCCCGATGGTCGCGCGATCGCCTTCGTCGACACGCGCGAGGGAGACAAGACTGCGCAGATCTATCTCCTCGCCGCTGACGGGGGCGAGGCGCGGCGTCTTTCCGCGCTCGACACCGCGCCTTCGGACCTCGTCTGGTCGGACGATGGCAAGGCGCTGTTCTTCCTCGCCAATGTGCCCCAGAGCAAGGAACGCACGGCGCGCCTGAAGGCCAAGGACGACATGGTGCCGTTCGAAGAGCCGCTCGACCACAAGGCGCTTTGGCGGCTCGACCTTGCCGATGGCGCTGCCCCCGCCAAGGCGCAGCGCGTGGTCGAGGGCGGTTTCGACGTGCGTGCCTTCGATCGGGTGGGCGGCGCGCACGGGGGACGGATCGTCTACCGCCGTGCGGCCTCAGGCCTGCTCGACGACCAGTCGGCTTCCGAGCTCTACCTCCATGTGGACGGTGCGCCCGACCGGCGCCTCACCGACAACGACTACAACGAGACGGAGCTCAGGCTCGCCCCCGATGGCCGCTCGGCGCTGTTCATCGCGACCGCGAAGGGGGGGCGTTACGGCACTTTCAATCCCAATCTTTTCGTCCTCGATCTGGCCTCGGGGGCGGTGCGCGAAATGGCTGCGGGACCGGACTGGGCGGTCAAGGAGGCAATCTGGTCCGCCGATGGCCGCACGATCTACTTTACCGCGCAAGACGGCGTGCGCACCACGCTCCAGGCGGTGGACCTTGCCCATGACCGGGTGACGAGGCTTGTCGGCGGCGACGCGGTGATCGGTGGCATTGCGCTCTCACGCGACGGCCATACGCTGGGCTTTGCGCAGCGCACCTCTGCGCGCCCCGAGGAAATCGTCACGTTCGACCCGGCGCGGCCGCGGCCGATCCAGCGCACCCATCTGCACGACGATCTGGCCAGCCGCTTCCGCCTGCCGCGTCAGGAGGCGATCCACTGGACCACACGCGATGGGCAGAAGCTGGAAGGGCTGCTGACCTATCCGCTCGATTACCAGCCGGGCAAACGCTACCCGCTGATCGTGCAGAGCCACGGGGGGCCGCGCTCGGCCGATCAGTTCAACCTCTTTGCCTATTCGCGCTTCCTGCCGCTGCTCACCGCGCGCGGGGCCATGGTGCTGAGCGTCAATTATCGCGGCGGCACGGGTTATGGCGACACTTTCCTTCAGGGCATGAACGCGGGCTATTTCCGCCTGGCCGACAAGGATGTGCTGTCGGGCGTGGACGAACTCGTCGCGCGCGGGCTGGCCGATCCCGATCGTCTGGGCATGATGGGCTGGAGCGCAGGCGGGCACATGACCGCGCGGCTCGAAACCGTGACCGACCGTTTCAAGGCTGCCGTGGTCGGCGCAGGCGCGGTCGACTGGCCTTCGATGTACCTCACCTCGGACACGCGCTGGCAGCGCAAGGAGTGGTTCGTCACCCCGCCTTACGGGACTACCGCGCGGCGCGATCTCTATCAGGACTATTCGCCGCTTGCCGCGGTCGACAAGGTGACAACCCCCACGCTGATCCTGGCCGGCGCCGAGGATGAGCGCGTGCCTTCCAGCCAGTCGGTCATGTACTACCGCGCGCTCAAGGCGCTGGGTGTGGAAAGCCGGCTCTATCTCGCCCCGCGTGAACCGCACAATTTCCGCGAACTGCGCCACCGCCTGTTCCAGATCAACGCGCAGGTCGAATGGTTCTCGCGGCTCGTGCTCGGGTTGGACTTCACGCCCGAAGAGGCTCCCGAACCCGCTGACAGCTGAGCGCTTCGGGGGCCAGAGGACGCGCGGACCTTACGGGCCGATGTCACCCGAGCCGCCCTTGAGGACATGGCCCGTGCGCGTGCCGAAGCCGAGCTTGCGCGCGACCCGCTCGTCCCAGTCGTAAGGGTCGGCGTGGATCACCGGCTCGCCGTGATCGTCAAGGTAGACGGTCTGGTAGAGCAGGCGCACCGGGATGGCGTGGGGAAGCGACACGAAGCTTTCCTTGCCGCTCTGGCGCGCCTTGTCCCAATCTTCGCGAACGCCTTCGTCGCTGGCGATCCGCGCGGCAAATCCGGTCGCGTCGTCCACCCGCACGCAGCCGTGGCTGCGCTGGCGCTGGACTTCGCCGAACAGCGCCTTGGCGGGGGTGTCGTGCAGGTAGATGGCGTGCTCGTTCTGCATGTCGAACTTGACGAGGCCGAGAGAATTGTCTGGGCCGGATTGCTGCACGATCCAGCCGTCCTTCATCGCCATGTCGTGCGCCTTGAGATAGCCTGCGCCCTTGCCGGCGAACTCGCTCTCCTGGATCGAGCGCGGCACGGTCCAGGTCGGGTTGGCGACGAGGCGGAAGATCGGGGAACCAAGCTGCGGGGTTTCCTTGCCCGGTTCGCCCACCACCGCCTTGCGGCTGTCGACCAGCTTGCCGTCCCGCCAGTAGGCGAGCCGGGCGATCGCGGTGTTGACGTCGATGCGGGTCTTGGGCGGATCGCGCTCGAGCCAGCGCAGCCGCTCCATCGCGACGGCGAGCGCACGGGCGCGATCCTGGTCGGAAAGATTGAGAATGCCCAGCGCGTCGGCGCCGATCACGCCATCGGGCTTGATGCCGTAATCGGCCTGCATTCGCTTGACCGCGGCGACCATGGCATCGCTGTAGCGATCGCCTTGTGGCGGCGGGGCGGAGAGATAGTCCGAGGCGATCAGCTGGCGCGCGATCGCGGGGATGCGTGGGTCGCTGGCGCCGGGCCGCAGCGCCTCGGGCGCGGCGGGAATGGCGGGTGAGGGTCTTGCGTCGGGTGCGCGCAGCGCCAGATAGGCGTGCGAAAGCGCGGTGTAGGCCGGCCCTTGCGGGGCAAGGCCGTTCAGCCAGTCAGCCAGCTTTCCCTCGGCCAGCGCCCTGGCGAGCCCGGCCTTGAGGTCGGGGTCGGGGCGGGGAATGGTGTAGAGGTCGTAGAGCTTGGTCGGGTCGCTCGCACCGCGCGCGAGGGCGGCGGCATAGCGCAGCGCCGTGCGGGTCAGCGCGGCGCGCCCCTCTGCGCTGTCGGGATCGGCGCTGGCATCGAAATCGAGGTGGTCGAGGCCATGCGCGGCGCGCCCGGCGATGGCGCCGCGCAGCGCCTTGGCGCCGCGCGTGTCCCAGTTGTCCGCCGGATTTCCCGATGGGTCCGCGGCGTTTTGAGGCTCGGTGGCGCCACAGGCCGCAAGCGGGGGCACCAGGGTCAGGGCCACAAGGGCGGCTATCGTCTTTCGCACGGCGTTCTCCCGATCGTGATGATCGTGAAACGGTGCAGGCGGGGCATTGTTTCACGCCGTCCGGCGCGCTGGCGGTGCGAGGCGCTCGCTTTCGTCAGGCCTGGTCGGCGTAGATCAGGCGGCCTTCGCCCAGAAAGGACAGGACCTCGGGCAGCTTTGCCTCGCCTACCGCAAAGCAGCCCTGGCTGCGTCCCAGCATCCCGTGCGTGCGCAGCATGTCGGCGTTGGCGTACCACGCTCCGTGCAGCACGATGGCGCGTTCGAAGGCGTTGTCGTTGGTGGGGTCGAGCCCGCGCAGGCGCTGCGAACGTCCGTGCTTGCCGACGTAGGGATCGGCCGTGACGAACGCCCCCCGGCTCGAGGCGTTGGAGCCGGGCACATTGGAAAAGCGCTGGAGAAAGCCGGTATGCGCCGGATCGGAACCCGAGCCGTGCGCCACCAGCAAGCCGCGCGCCGTCCCGGCCTCTAGGTCGATCAGGTGCAGGCGCGGCTCTGCCGAGGATGCGTCGAAATCGACCAGCGCGATACGGTCGCGGCGGGTGATCCTGGCGGCGTGGGTGTCGAGCGCGGCTCTGGCCTTGGTCAGTAGCGCTGCGGGGACCGAGGGGTAGGCCAGCTCGGGCGGCGGGGCCGGGGTCGACGCGCGGGGTGCGATCGGGGGCGCAACGGGGGCTGGGGGGACGGCCCGTGTTCCAGGCTCTGCCAGCAAGCCCTTGAACGATTGGCCAAAGTAAAGCGCGCCAAGCGCGGCCATGCCGCCCGATGCGAGCATCGAACGGCGGTTGATCTGCAACGTTTCATCCGCCATGCGGTTCCCGTTAGCAGGCGAAATATGAATAGAACTCTAATGAAGTGATTGAAAACAAAAACTAAAAAAGTTCAAAACTGCACACTTCGCGCGACCGATGGGCACGTTTTTACGGTTTTTTCGCCGCTTGGGCGTTCGCTTGCCTGTCGTGTCCTCTACATCGGACGATGCGAAAGCGCGACGGCGTTGGTCATCGCCAGCGCGGGCAGGCGGATACCCATGCTGCACAGCGCTTGGGCGGCCGGACAAATCGCAGCGGTAAGCCGCGCCGCTTGCTCCGCGTTGGCGGTCGACGGGCGGCCGGGCACCGGCGCGATCGGTGGCAGGAGCTTGCGCTGCGCTCGGGCCAGCCAGGCAAGGACCCGCACCTCGTCGGCGCTCAGCCATTGGGCCTCGGGCTCGCGGATTTCGAGCGCGGCCTCGCCAAGGCGCGAGGCTAATGCGTGGAGCGCGTGCAGCGCGCGGAGATCGCCGCCGAGCGCGGTGATCTCCGCGTGGGCCTCGGCCTGCGCCGCGCCTGTTCCGGCAAGGCCGCGCAGGATGCGCAGCACCCTCTGTTCGCGCAGCGCGCGGCGACGCAGCATGAAGGCGGTGATGCCGGTCATCGCAGCCGAAACGCCACGGGAAGCGTCAATTCGACCCGTTCGGGCATGTCGGGCGGGATGGCGGGAAGCGGCTGTGCGCGTTCGAGCGTGTCGATCGCGGCGCGATCAAGCTCGAACGAGCCTGATCCGCGCGCGATCCGCATGGCAAGGACCCGGCCAGTCCGGTCCATCGTGACGTGGAGCGTGACGGTGCCTTCGCGGCGCGCAGCCCGGCGGTCCCGGCCCGCCTCGACCTCGAACGGACGGGCGCGATCACGATGGACGTCGAACCAGGCCTCGCCGCGCAGCAGGTGCACACGCCGCTTGGCTGGCCCGATGGCGCTGTCGGGGGCGAGATGCACGCGGCTGCCATCCTCCAGCCGCACGATGCGGGTGGTGGCGGTGGTGGTTAGGGCATCGGCGCTGCACGCGCAGCAGTGCCTGCGGGGCGGCAAGCCCGGTGAGCGCAACGCAGGCGGCAAGCGCGGAGACCGCCATCCACCGGCGGGGCGCGGTGGTGGGGCGTAGCCGACGCGCGCTCGACCGCCGCAGCGCCTTCGTGCGCGGCCGGCGTGCCGGGTGGGGCGTGCCTGTAACGCGTTTAACGTGGGGCTGGGCCACCGTGCAGGCGGGCGCCAGGTGGTCAAGCAGGGCCGCGACACGCCGCGTTTCCTCCCAGGCCTGCTGGCAGGTCGGGCCTTGCGCCAGCCAGCGCGCGAAGGCCGCCTGCACGGCCTCATCCTGCGGCGCGTCGTCAAGCCGGACCAGCCAGGCCGAAGCCTCTCGTCCGGCCTCGCCGCGCAATGGGGTGGTTTCGCTGGCCGCGTTCATCTGCCGTTCCTGTGCCCTTTTACCCTGTGCTCTGGGCGTGCCGCGCGCTCCGGGGATTGTTGCCCTGACCCTAGAGACGCCGCGAGGCGGGAGATTTCCGGAAAAAAAGAGCATTCGCGGCGGCTCAGGGGCGCCTGAGTGCGCTCTTGCAGGCTTCGAGCGCCTCGATCACCAGTTCGGAGGCGCGGCTTTTCGAGATACCCAGGTGCACGGCGATCTCGACGAGTTTGCGGCCTTCGAAGCGGTGCATCTCGAAGGCGCGGCGGGTGCGCTCTGGCAACGCCTCGAGCGCCCGGCGCGCGGTGGCCAGTTCGTCGCTGGCCTCGGCCTGCATTGCCGGGGAGGGCTGGGGGCTGGCGACACGCTGGACATCGGCATCGGCCGGAGCGAACAGGCGGCTTTCCCGGCCATGGCGGCGCTGCCGGTCGCGCGCGAGGTTGTGGACGATGCGAAAGAGATAGCGCACCGGTTCCTCCAGCGCCTCGCTGCGCGTCTTGGGGCGAAAGCGCAGCCAGGCTTCCTGGACCAGATCCTCCGCATCCGTGAGGCTGCCGGTCAACCGCTCGGCGTAGCGCAGCAGCGCGCCGTGCGCGGAAAGGAAGACCTTTATGGCATCGGCTTCGGACACGCTTCAAGCCGCCCTCAGCGCGCGGCGCGCCAGTGCAGGACGGCCACGACCATCGCGGCGCCGAGCGAGAGGTGGCCGGTCCAGGCGATCGTCCCGAGCCCTGTGCCCAGCGTTGCGCCGTCGCCCCCGAGCGCGAGGGCCAGCAGCGCGACCCCGGCAGCGCGCCCCCGGCGGACTTCCCGCGGGGTGAGGGGACGGGCGAAGACGGTGTGCTGGTGGCGTTTCTGCGTGGCGCCCAGCGCCAGGAAGCCGAGCGCGCACAGGGCAATGGAAAGCAGATGGATCATTGGCCGCGCACCGCCTTTCGCGGTCTGGACGGACGCGCCGGAGCACGTCCCGTCTTGCCGCTCTCGCCGCGCGCCTGCAGGGTGAACGCGCCGATCGCAAGGCACAGTCCGGTCGCGCAGAGGGTCAGGTCGAAGCCGGCAAAGAGCCAGTCGCCGCGCGCCAGGCTGGCGGGCAGCCCGCGCGCGGTGGTCAGCGCGTTGACGAAGGGCAGCGCGAGATAGAGCAGCCCGGTTGCGCCAAGCGTCTCCACCCAGGCCTTGCCGGGCGAACGCACGAGGCTCCAGACGAGCACCCCCGCCCAGGCGAGGAAGAAGGCGTGAATTTCGCCCTCGGCGCGCTCGGCGAGATTGATCGGGAGCAGACGGTTGGCGAGGAAATAGGCTCCGATCGCGGCGGGAACGCCGACGATCGCGCCGATGTTGAGCCGTTCGACCAGCCAGAAGCCGAAGTGCGGACGGGCCGGATCGGGCAGGCGCTGGCGGCGCTTGACCGTCCACAGCACGAGCCCGGTGCCCACCATCGCGGTGCCGGTCAGCCCGAACAGGAAATAGATCCAGCGCAGGGCCGTGTCGGCGAAGCGCCCCGCGTGCAGGCCCACCATCACGCTCTGCGTGGCGAGGCCCGCACCCTTCGCCTTGCTCTCGCCAAGCGGGGCGGCATCGGCCAGCCCATAGACTACCGTTTCGCCCGAAGTGCCGATCGCGGCGTGCGCCGCGCGGCGCAGCGTGATCGTGGCGGAGGCGTCGCCGGGATTGGCGATCGAGACGACCCCCACCGGCTTGCCGCCCCAGCGTGCCGAGGCCCGCTCTATCAGCGGGGCGATGGGCGGGAGAGGCATGGCCTTGCCGCTGCGCCCGGCGGGCGCGGAGGGGCCGTTGACGGCGTCGTAGAAATCGGCCCCGCGCGCGTAGTTGGCGGCAATGCCGAAGGGCATGTAGAGCGTGGCGAGCGTGACCAGCCCGGTAAAGGTGATCATGGCGTGGAAAGGCAGGGCGAGCACCGCGCTCACGTTGTGCGCGTCGAGCCAGCTGCGCTGCCCCTTGCCCAGACGCAGGAGAAAGAAATCGGCGAAGATCTTCTTGTGGGTGATGACCCCCGAGATGATCGCGACGAGCATCGCCATGGCCGCGATCCCGACCAGATAGCGCGCCCAGATCACCGGCACGCCGTAGAGATCGAAATGGAACCGGTAGAGGAAGCTGCCGCCGCGCGTTTCGCGCAAGGCGGCGGGCTTGCCCTCGGCATCGAGCCGCGCCTGCGTGTCCTTGCGGTCCTGGGCGGGCGCATCGATGCCGGGCTGCCAGTAGACTTGCGTCGTCAGGCCGCGCGGGCCGGGCAGCGCGATGTACCAGCTGCGCGCGTCGGGAGCGACCTTGTGGAGATAGGCGATGGCGCCCTTGGCCGCGCGGGCCGGATCGCTTCGCCGGTCGATCTCGGGCTGCATCCAGTGGGTGATCTCGTCCTGGAAGTAGGAGACGGTGCCGGTTGCGAACATGGCGAAGAGCAGCCAGCCCAGCAGCAACCCCATCCAGGTGTGCAGCCAGGCCATGCTCTGGCGCAGATTCGGGTTCATAAGGGCCCTCCCGCGCCGGGCAGGCCAAGCCCGAGCAGCAGCGCGAGCGCGCCGCCGCACAGCACCAGCATCAGGCAGAGCCGTGCGGGCCGTTGCGCCGCGAAGATCACGATAACCAGCGCGGCGAAGAGCGCGAAGGAGAGGATGGTGGCCAGCGCGCTGGCCTCGGCGGGGTGCAGGCCCAGCGCCAGCACGCGGGCCAGCCATGCGGTGGCCAGCGCGCTCAGCGCGTAGTTGCCCAGCGTCGCGGCAAGGATGCGCAGGGGCACGTGGAAACGAAGCCACAGCGCGCTTCCGCCGGGCCTCGCGCGCGGGCGGGAATGGGCCATGGGGGTCAGAACCCGTAACGCAGGGTCACGGTCACGCTGCGCGGCTCACCATAGGCGTACTGGCTGTAAAAGCCGATCTGCGAATAGTAGGTCTTGTCGAACAGGTTGGCGACGTTGACTTGCGCCGAAAGGCCGTTGTCCAGGCGGTAGCGGGCCATGAGATTGACCAGCGCATAGGCCGGGTTGCCCAGCCGCTCGGTCTCGCTCGTCACCGGATTGGTGGCGTCGGTGTAGGTGA
Organism: Novosphingobium organovorum; assembly: GCF_022832435.1. Taxonomy (GTDB): domain Bacteria; phylum Pseudomonadota; class Alphaproteobacteria; order Sphingomonadales; family Sphingomonadaceae; genus Novosphingobium; species Novosphingobium organovorum. The sequence continues at coordinate 17,521 of NZ_JALHLF010000020.1, forward strand.
AGCCTTGCCAGCTGACGCCGCCGCCCACGGCGAGGCCGTCGAGCCCGTCCTGGAAGGTGTACGTGGTGAACAGGCGCGCGAGGCGCTGCGGGCTCAGGGTGTTGATCCGCGACCCATCGGCATCGCGCGCCTTGAAGCCGGTGTAGCTCGCGCTCACCTCCCAGCCGGGCAGGATGCGGCCGTTGGCTTCGATCTCGAAGCCCTTGCTGTGCGCGCCCTGGGCGGCGGTATAGGCCTGGTTGGTGGTGCCGGGCACGATATTGTCGGGGTCGACCTGACCCAGATTGTCCTGCTCGATGCGGAACACCGCGAGCGAGGTCGTCAGCGCGCCTGCGAAGAAGCGGCTCTTGAGCCCGGCTTCGTAGTTGACCCCGGTCACAGGCGGCAGGAAATCGCCGTTCAGGTCCTGGTAGTTCTGCGGGTTGAAGATCTTGGTATAGCTTGCATAGAGCGTGTGTCCGGGCACGATGTCGTAGAGAACGCCGGCGTAGGGCAGCAGGCGGTCATGATCGCCGTAGTCCTGGGTGCTGCCATAGTAGCTGCCTTTGCGGGTCCACGAGGAAAGGCGCGCGCCCAGCACGACATGGATCGGGTCCGCAAGCGAAAGGCGGGTGGCGGCGTAGTAGCCCCACTGCTTGGTCGTGCGGTCGACGACCTGCGAGCGCGCGCCCCACTCGGGCTCCGCGAACGAGCCATCCCATTCGAAGAAATCGCCCACGCTCGCGACCGTGCCCTTGGCGAAGCTGTAGTAGTCGAAGTCCTGCCTTGCGTAGCTGGCGCCAAGGGTCAGTTCGTGCTCGCGGCCAAGGAGGGCGAACGTGCCGTTGAGCCGCAGACCGGCGTCGATCTGGTCGGCCTTGCTCTGGTAGCGCGAAGCCAGCGGCGAGAGGCCTTCCCCGGTATCGCGATCGACCGTTCCCGACAAGTAGAGCAGGCGCAGCTTGCCCTTGTTCTGGGTGTGGTTGACATAGCCCCGGATGGTCCAGTTCGCGCCGAGCTGCTGCGTGAGATTGAGAAACTGGGTGGTGTTGGTCGATTGCCAGGACGCCCACTTTGCCGCCGTGGTCTTCGAACGACGCCAGTTCGTGCGCGTGCCATCCGAATACCAGACGGGCAGCCCGCCCCATTGGCTGCCGCTCGGATCGTTCTTCTGGAACGAGGCGCCGATCGAGATCAGGGTGGTGGGAGACAGGTCCGCATCGACGACCCCGTAGAGCACGCCGGTCTTGTTGTGCAGGTAATCGACGAAGCTGTCGCCTTGCGCGTAGCGTGCCACCACGCGGGCGCGAACCGCGCCATTGGACGTGACCGGCGTGGACAGATCGCCCGTCAGCGACCAGCGGTTCCAGCTGCCATAGGAGCCCGAGACCGAACCGGTCAGCTCCCTGCTGGTCGCGTGCTTGCGGATGAGATTGATCGAGGCCGAGGGATTGCCCGCGCCGGTCATCAGCCCGGTCGCGCCGCGCACGATCTCGACATGGTCGTAGATGGCGAGGTCGAGCAGCGATTCGCCGGCGCTGAAGCCAATGTCCCACTGCACCGGAATACCATCGACCTGGTAATCGCTGATGGTGAAGCCGCGCGCGGAAAAGCCGTTGCGCGAACTGTCGTAGGCCTGCGCGGAAATACCGGCCGCGTTGTTGACCACGTCGGTCAGCGTGTGGAGGCCCTGGTCCTCGATGCGCTGGGTGGTGATGACCGTGACCGACTGGGGGGTCTGCGCGATGGTGAGCCCGAGGCCAGTGCCCGATGCGAGCGCATCGTCGCTGGTGTAGGACCCGGTGACGATGATCTCCTGCGTGCGGTTGCGCGTGGTGGAATTCGTGTCGGCGTCGTGCGCCTCGTCGGCGATGGCGGTGGTCGCGCTGAGCGCGCAGGCCAGCGCGCAGAGCGACAGGCTTGTGCGGCGCGCTGACCGGCGGCCGTGCGGTTGGGTCGAGATCTTCATTGGTGCCCCCAAGAAAGCCGATATGGCCCTATATGCTAATGCGAATACATGCAAATGCGAGTCATTTGCAATATGCAGGGCAATTAGATTTCCGCCACACGGGCGTCAAGCCACGACATGTTTTGTAATGATTGCAAAATTTTGGAAGGGGGGGCTGCAAGATCCGCGCTTTGGAAGAGATCGGGCGCGCAGGCGATCGCCGCGCGAGGCTGAACCGGGGCAAGGGCGCGGATCGCGGGGGAAACTGTCGGAAAGGGGGGGGCGGGAGAATGGGGCCATCCGTGTATTTTCCGGATACCCATCTGTCCGTTCGAAGGTATAACCCGTTGGATGCGGGCGAAATATTTGGGTGCTTTGGGAATTGGGGGCGGTGTTTCCCGAAACGATGGCGGCGCTGCGGTGAACGGCGGCGGGGTGCGGGATCGGCTGGCGCGGATGGCGGGCCTTGCCGGGTGGCTGGCGGCCTATGCGGCCGGTTTTGCCGCGCTCCACTGGATGGCCAGGCCCTGGGGCGGCAGCGGGTACTTCTCCTTGTGGTATCCCGCCGCCGGACTGCGCTTTGCGATGCTGTGGCACAAGGGCGTGCGCGTGGCTCCGGCGCTGATCGTGACCGAACTGGCCACGGACTGGCTGACCGGAGCGGTTCCGGTGACAGGGCCCGATGTGCTTCACGATGCGCTGGGCGTGATGCGGCCCGGAGTGGCGATGGCCGCGGCGATCGGCGGGGTCGAAGCCTTGTGTCGACGCGGTGAGCGCAAGCTGCTTCTCCCGCCCATGCCGCTGGGCCTGGCGGCGCTGGCCGCGCCCTTGCTCAGCGGTCTGCTGCTCGTGCCGCTCGAGGCGGCCTTGCCGCGCACGACGACGGCTTCGGGCGTGGCTGCAGGCATGGTGATTTCGCATCTGTTGTCGCTCACCGGGATGGTCGTGGGCGATCTGCTGGGCATTCTCGTTCTGGCGCCGCCCCTGCTCTGGCTGGCGCAGGCGTTGGAGGGGCGGGCGCTGCCCGCGCCGGTCTTTCCCGCGCTGCGCTCGGTCCTGCTCGACGCGCTGGTCATGGCGGCTTGCCTGGCGGTGACGCTGGTCTTGTGGAACGGCGGGCTGGGCGTGCAGGCAACGCCCGCGATGCTGGGCGGAGCGTGGGTGGGGCTGCGCCACGGGCGCGGGTTCGCCTGGCTGGCGATCCTCGCCGATCTCCTGCTGTTCCTGCCCTATTCGGCGGTCGAGCTCGATGGCGGGCCGCGGCTCGAGCTGCATCTGGGGCTGGCCGGGGTGGTGATCGTGACCTGGCTTGCCGGGTGTTTCGCCGACGCGCAGGCGGCCGCACGCGCGGCGCTGGAAAAGCGTAACCGCCTGCTGTTTCAGGCGGAACGGCTCAAGACCCTGCGCGCGATGTCGGTGGCGGTCATTCACGAAATCAGCCAGCCGCTTTCGACCCTGGCGATCGAGGCCGCGCACCTCAGCCGCGAGGCCGAGGCGCAGGGGCTGGGCATCGCCGCGAGCGCGGCGCTGATCGACCGCAAGGCGCAGGCCCTGTCCGAGCTGGTGCGCCGTCTGCGCCGTTTCGGCGGGCGCGACGCGGACGAGCCCTCGGTGCTGCCGGTGGCCATGCTGGTCGCCATGGCGGGTCAGATGATCGCTCAGGAAGCCGCGGCGCGGGGCGCGACGATTACGCAGTCTTCGGTTGGCGCGGATCTCATGGTGCACGGCCAGGAAATCGAACTGGCGCAGGCTCTGCTCAATCTGCTGCGCAACGCCTTGAATGCGGCCGGGACGGGCCGCGTGGCGATCACGGTGGAGCGGCGGCGCGCGCAAGTCGTCATCGCGGTGTTGAACCCGGTCGCGCCCGCACAGCGGTCCGGGGCGGCAGCCCCCGGCGACCGAACGGCTGGCGATCCAGGCATGGGCGTTGGCCTGATGATCGTGCGCAGCATTGTCGAAGCGCATGGGGGCGCACTCGAATTCGAACGCGGGGCGGACCGGGTACGGGCGGCGATCGTCCTGCCGCTGGTGGAGGGCGGGGCATGAGCGGCGTGCCGGTCCCGGCCCCCGGCGTGGCGGTGCTCGACGATGACGGTGATCTGGCCGGCGCCGTGGCGCGCCTGCTTGCGCGGCGGGGCGTTCCGGCCGAGGCCTTCACCAGCCCCCAGGCGCTGCTGGCACGCGTTGGCGCGGGGGCGCTGCACTGCATCGTCAGCGATGTGCAGATGGGGGCGATGGACGGTTTTGCCTTCGCCCAAGCGCTGCGCGCGTGCGATCCGTGCGTCGCGCTGGTGTTCATGACCGCCTGGCCGACCACCGCCCATGCGGTTGACGCGGTGCGTCGTTATGGCGGGCTCGACTATCTCGAGAAGCCGCTAGACGAGCAACGCCTGTTCGAGGCGGTGTGCGAGGGGCAGGCCTGGTCGCGCCGCGAACGGCGCCGGGCCGAGGCGCTGGGTGTCTTCTCGCGCCGCGAGCGCGAGGTGTTCGACTTGCTCGTGCAGGGTTTCAGCAACAAGGAAGTGGCCGATCGTCTGGCGATCTCCGCGCGCACGGTGGAGGACCACCGCGCGGCGATCATGGCCAAGAGTGGCGCGCGGGGGCTGGCGCAGCTGGTGGCTCTGTCGCGTGGCGATTTCGTTTGAAGTTACAATGCATTGCAACGTCTTTCTAAGGTAAAATACCGGGTATTTCCCGGATCGACCCTGCGGCGCGTGGCGGGCAGGGTGGCGTTCTGCGGTCGCGCAGGTCCGGGCGAGGATCGGCGCGACGGTGCGATCGACAGACGCTGTACCCGTGGGCGGTTGTTCCTGATGGCCGCCCCGTTCTGACCGGCGGGCCTTTGGCGGGCCCGTCGGTCACCGGCTCCCCGGAGAGGCGCCGGAAGGCACGGGCCGCAGCAGGACAACAAAGGACCGGTGCGATGACGACTTGCGACAGCGCGGTGCGCGCGGATGCCCATCCTGCGGGCAAGGAGGAGGCGGGGCGGATCGTGTGCCGGATCGCCAAGCTGCGCGGAACGGCAGGCGAGGCGCCCTGTATTCTCTCGCGCCTATCGCCGCACGCGGTGCATTTGCGCACGCTGCACGATCACCGCTTCGAACCGCGCATGGAGTTGGAGACGGTCAATGGCCAGCGCCACGCTATCACCCGGATCGCACACGATGGGCGCCAGGCCCGCTTCGCCTTCGTGTGCCCGCTCGATGTCGCCGGCTTTCTCGCCGACCGCGCGCCTTTCGCGCGCCGGGGTATCCGGCTCGATCTGGGCTGCCCGGTCCGGCTCGTCACGGCGGGCTGTGCGGTGCCGGCGGTCCTGCTCGACCTCTCGCGCGAGGGGGCGGGAGTGCGTTCGCCGATCTGGCTCACGCCCGGCCAACGCGTGCGGCTGGTGGGTGAGGGGCTGTGCGATCGGGTCGGGCCGGACCTTAGCGGAACGGTGCGCCGGGTCGAAGGCGCGCGCAGCGGTATCGTGCTCGACCGGGCGATGACGCTCGAGGCCCTGGCCTTGCGCGTGCGTCTCTTACAGGCCTGTGATCGCAGCGAGGCGCGCGGCTTTGCCGCCGTGAACGCGCCGCCGGGCAGCGCCCTTCACTGACGGGCTATCATCGCGCCCGTTCCTGCTGGAGGAACGTCTGGCCGCACGCGTGCTACGCAGGTGTTAACAAGCCGGACCCGCGTGGTTGCGGGCCGGATGCCCCCTTTCTATGAGCCGCTCCCTTTTTATCGTCCGTGCGCCGATTCTGCGCAGCGGGTGCAACCATGGGACCGCGATGCATAGCCACAGCGAGGGAAATCGGCAGCCGGGCAAGCGCGATGCCCTGTTCGGGCACTTGCCGCCCAGTCTCTTCGCCGTGCTCGCCTCGCCCGCGCGGCGCGATTACGCGCGCCTCATCCTGTGGATCTACCGCGCCTTCTTTGGCGAGAACTACGCCAACCCGGTGCGCAAGGACGATCTCGTCGCTTTCATTGCGACCCAGATCGACCGACTTGACGACATCGTCGACGATTTCGCCGCCGAGGCCGCCAACGCCGATGCCAGCCAGAACCCGCTCAACGTCTACGTCAAGCTGCGCCAGGCGGGCTGGCTGGTCGAGCATACGCGCGGCTATGTCGAGATGGTCGATCTCGACGCTTCGGTCTCGATGCTGCTCGAAACGCTCAGCGCCATCGAAGAGGGGGAGGCGGTCCATTTCGGGGGCACCATCGCCGCGCTCGAAAGCGTGATCGAGCGGCTGGGTGAGAACCCGTTCGACAAGGCCTCCTCGCTCGCCGATGCGGCGCTGCGCGCGCGGCGCTTCCAGCAGCACCTCTCGGCGATCATCGGCAACTTGCGCGTCCACGAACAACGCATCGTCTCCGACCCGCAGCCCACCCGCATCCTGGCGCGCTTCTTCGATTTCGTCGAGGACGTGCTGATCGCCGACTACCGCGTCATCAAGACCACGAACAATCCGTTCCGCCACCGCAACCGGATCATCCAGATGATCTCGGACTACGAGCACGACCCCGCGACCGTTTCGGCCTTCGCGCAAGGCTACGTGGCGCAGGGACTGGCTTCGAACCCCGAGATCGCGATTTCGCGCGTGCGTCACCACCTGACGCAGGTGAAGCGCATCTTCGATGCCGCCGAGGAACGGCTCGACGATATCGACGCCTTCCGCAGCCGGCTCGAGCAGCGCATCGCGCGCACGGTCAGCTACATGAACGAGGTCGACGCCTCGAGCCTGGTGCGCATCACCCACCTGTTGCGCGACGTTGCCGCGCTGCCCGCCGCGTGGGACGATGCGCTCGAGGTCGCCTCCGAACTGGCCGATCCGGTGCGCCACTGGGGGCCGGACAACCTGGCCAGTCCGGCCGCGCGCCGCGTCGTCGCGCCGCCCAGTCCGGTGCGCACGGTGCGCGTCGATCCCGCACTTGTTGCCTACGACCATTCGCAAAAGCGCTACCTGCTCCAGCTCGCGGTGACCCCGCAGAAGATCGCCGCCTATATCGAGAGCAATCTGGGCGAGCGCGACCGGCTCGACGCGGGCGCGTTTCGCATCACCAGCCCGGAGGAGGCGCTTTTGCTGCAGGGCGCGCGCCAGCTCGACATGGTCGGCAACAAGGACCTCGCCCGGCGCTATCGCGTCGTCCACGAACCGGGCCGCATCGTCGAGACCGACTGGTCCGCCTTCACCGCCTTTCGCATCGAACGTCTTTCCCCCTCAGTCCCGAGCACCCAAGCATGACCGGCCCCACTCTCTACGATCTCGAGGAACTGCTCGAGCGCCCCGCCAACCGCGATCTCACCAAGGAGATGATGGTGCGCGCGGCCGATCGCCTGCTGTTCCAGCAGTGCCTGTTCCGCGACGATCACAACGCGGGCGCGATCTATGATCTGGTGGTGCGCCACCGGGTCTACTTCGCCGGGCTGTTCGATGCGCTGGGCCGCGATCTGGTCATCCGCCCCGATGAGATGATGATCGAGCTGCGCCCGCAGGAGAGCCTGGCGCGCACCGTGCTCTCGCTTGACGAGACGATCCTTCTGCTCGCGCTGCGCGCCAGTTTCGAGCAGGGCGTTCTGGCGATGAGCCAGGAGGAATTCGGCCATGTCGCGACGACCTCGATGGAAATGCTCGAACGCTATGACCAGTGGGTTGCGCGGACCCGTCCGCCATGGCCGCGTGTGCGCCGCATCCTCGAAAGTTTCCGCCGCCGCAGGTTCATCGACCTGGGCGAGGACATTCCGCTTGAGAACGGGGTGGCGATCACCATCCGCCCCTCGATCCGCAGCGTGACCGGCGAGGCCTGGCAGACCCGTGTCGAGGAATGGATCGCCGCCTCGCGCGAAAAGGCCGAGAGCGAGCGGAGCGCCGCAGCCGAGGAACAGGCCGCCCCTCCCGAACAGGGCGCCACCGACGACCCGCGCGAGACCCAGGAGGCCGCATCGTGATTACGCTCAGCCGTATCAATCTCATCAACTGGTATACCTTCGAGCGTCTCTCGTTCGATCTGCGCGGCAGTACGTCGCTGATCGGCCCCAACGGCGCGGGCAAGTCCTCGATCCTCGATGCGATCCAGGTCGTGCTGACCGGCAACAACAAGAACTACTTCCAGCTCAACGCCAGCGCCAACGTCACCGCCGGGCAGACCCGCAAGGTGGGCGAGAACCGCTCGGTGTTCGACTATTGCCTGGGCCGCGTCGCGGGCGAGACGCTGCGCAGCAATTGCCTGAGCTACGTCAGCCTGGTGTTCGAGCGCGAGCACGACGGCATGTGCTGGACGGTGGGCATCGGCATGAGCGCGGTCGAGGGCGAGCAGGGCGAGGACGTGCTTGGCGCCTTCATCGCGCCGGGCCAGTCGCTCACCGACCGTGACTTCATCGAGGAGACCGACGGCGGCTCCTATGTGCTGCCCTATGGCGAGCTGGTGGCGCGCCTGCGCAAGCACGAGGGGTTCGAGAATTTCGGTCATCGCCCGACCCATTTCACCCGCCGCGTGCTGACCGTGCTGGGCGGCAGGGGCCACCACGCCGACCCGGAAAAGTTCCTCAAGACGCTGCGCAACGGTCTGCGCATCCGCGAGATGAAATCGGCGAGCGAATTCGTGCGCGAGTTCCTGCTCGATCCCGCCGGGCTCGACGTCGAGGGCTTGCGCAAGTCGGTCGCCACCTGGCGCGGGCTGCTCAAGAAGATCGATGACCTCGAAGTGCAAAAGCGCCAGGTCGGCGAGGCCATCGCGGCCTATCGCGAACTGGACGACAAGCTGGGCGAGGAAACCCGCATGCGCTGGGTTGCGGGCAAGGCCGAGCGTGAGCGGCTGGCCGAGCATGTGCGCGCGGTGCGTATGCAGCATGACAGCAAACTCGCCGAGCAGGACCTGGCCGAGCGCCGCCTGGTGCGCACGCGCGAGACCGTGGCGCGGCTGCGCGAGGAGATCCAGGAGATCTCCCGCGCGCTCAAGAACGACACGCGCGAGCAGGCGATCCGCGAGTTTCGCGAGCTCAACCTGCCGATCGCCGAGCGGGCCTTTGCCGAGGCGGACAAGGACTATCAGGGCCATTTCGCCGCGATCGCGGCGGTGGCCGGGCTGGCCGAGCGGCTTGATGCGGCCGGGCCGGGCAAGGAAGCGCGGCTGGCGCTCGAAGGGCTCAAGGCCCGCGTGGGGGATGGCACGGCGCTGTCCACCCGCGACATCGATCAGGTCGTTGCCGATCTGGTTCCCGTGCTTGAACGCTATGTTGCGGGGGCGCAGGACGCTCGCGAGGGGCAGTTTGCCGAGATGGCCGCGCTGCGCGCGAGCCTTCGCGAAAACCGCGAACGGCTGGCCGGGCTCGAACGCGGCGGCGCGCTGATCGAGGGGCCGACCGCGCGCCTCATCGCCTATCTCGACGACAATGGCATCGCCGCGCGCCCGATCTGCGAACTGGTCGACGTGACCGACCCGCGCTGGGTCGAGGCCGCCGAAACGCTGCTTGGCGCAGCGCGCGACGCGCTGGTGGTCGATCCGGCCGATGCGCAGCAGGCCATTGCCCTGCTGCGCCAGCAGCGCCGCGATTTTCCCGGCACGCAGATCGTCAACACCACCAAGACGCGCGAGCACGCTTCTGCGGCGTCGCCGGGCAGTCTGGCTGCGGTCCTGGCGACCGACGATCCCCACGCGCGCGCCTTCGTCAACCGCCGCCTCGGCTCGGTGCGCCGGGTCGAGACCGAGCAGGAATTGCTGCAGCACGACCGTGCGGTCACCCCCGATTGCCTGTTCTCCTCGGGCGGGTCGATCGAGAACCGCCGCCCGGCGCAGGTCCATCGCCTCGGCAAGGAAGCGAGCCACAAGAACCGTCAGGTGATCGAGGCGACGCTGGTCCAGCAGGAGGAGGCGCTGGTGAGCGCTGAAGCCCGCGCCGGCGCGCTCAAGGGCGTGCTGGGCGATGTCCAGCGGTTCCTCGAGGCGGGCGTGGGTGCAAGCCTCGCCGAACTGGAGCGCGCGCGTCAGGGCGCGGCCGAAAGCGTCGAGCAGATCCGTGACAATATCCGCACGCTCGAAGGCGAACGCCCGGTCGAGATCCGTGAGCGTCTCGTGGCGCTCAAGGCCGATCTGGCGGGCTACGAGGAAGAACTCGAAGCCGACGAGAAGGCGCAGCGCGTCGCCGGGCATCTGGTCGGCGGCATGGACGAAAAGCTGGCCATCGCGCGCACCGAACTGGAGCGCGCCGAAGCCGAGTTCGATGCGCGTGACAAGCTGGGCGCACGCCTGCGCGAGGAAGCCATGCGCGACTATGCGCTGATGCTGGACGAGCACGCCCGGGTCCTGCCCGCGCTGCGCAACGCCGCGCAGGATCAGGCCGCCAAGGCCCGTACGCGCGCCAACCAGCTGCTAGGGCAAGCGCCGCAGAAGGCCTATGCCTACGCCCACGATGCCGGCATCACCGCGCAGTTCGACAAGGACGCGGCCCCCGCCGATCAGCTCGCCTGGCTCGAGACGCAGATGGGGTCGATCGTCACCAACACGCTGGGCGACTACCGCGATCAGGCCGAGCAGGCGCGCGGTTCGATCGAGACCTCGCTCAAGACCGACATGCTGGTCAAGCTGCACGACCGGATCGAGGGCGCCAAGCGCCAGATCCGCAACCTCAATCGCAGCCTCCAGCTGCGCCCGTTCCACGGCGAGCTGTACCGCTTCGAGGTCAAGCCCGACCGCTTCTTCGCCGAGATCGTCGAGATCGCGCGACTGGTTCAGCTCAACAGCATCGATGTGAGCACGCTGTTCGACGAGAACGCGAACGGCATCGCGCCCAGCCTGATGAAGGGGGTCGAGCGGCTCAAGCGGATGATCGACGAGGGCGAGAACGTCGAGCAGATCAGCGACTACCGCAACTACCTGCAGTTCGAACTGCTCACCACCACGCTTGATGGCGAACGGGTGACGTCGGACTACGCCAAGCGGCAGGGTAGCGGGTCGGGCGGCGAGAAACAGGTGCCGTTCTATATCGCGATGGCCTGCGCCATGGCCAACGTGTGCCACGGCACGGAAGACGATCGCGAGCGCATGGGGCTGGGCATCATCCTGTTCGACGAGGCGTTCAACGCGCTCGACGGGGGCAACGTCAACAGCTGTCTGGGACTGCTGCGCGAGTTCAACCTGCAGGTCTTCGCCTGTGCCCCGATCGAGAAGCTGGGCGTGTTCATGGAACAGATGGACACGGTGCTTTCGGTGCGCCGCATCGGCACCACAACGATGCTCTACGCCGACTATCTCAAGGACGAGGGGCGCCGCAAGTTTCGCGAGGCGAACCCGGCCAACGAACCGTTCGACCTGTTCCGCCAGCGCTTCGAGGAGGACGATGCCGCCGCTCCCTAGAGTATCCGTGATGGTCAAGCCAGAGATTGTGCCCAGCATCTGTCCGCTTTGAGCAGCGCGTTTGCGGTGACGATGAGCTTTCGCATGACGGCAGTAATCGCGCTTTTGCCGGGCTTTCCTGCGGCGACGAGTTGTTGGTACTTGGTTTTGAGGTCAGGGTTGTATCGGGCGGCGACGAGGGCCGGCATATAGAGAGCCTCCCTCACGTTGGCGCGGCCGCCCCGGAGGAAGCTTTTGCCTTTCCATTGGCCCGACTGTCGCGCGAGGGGCCCGTTCAGGGTTCAGCTTCAGGCAGGGCCAGTTGGTCAGCGCTGCCTCCGGTGCGCGATGATAGGTGCCCGTTGCTTAATAGGCGATCCGTTCGATCGGCCATCGTCGCAGCCAGGCGATCAGCGCCTTGTGCCCCTTGGCGGTATTGGCAAACTGGCGCTCGACGCCAGTGGGGCAGGCATGGCTGGGGTGGGTCTGCAAATGTCAGAATCGAACCACTTGCGGGAGGGCAACCCCAATATGCCCCCCCGCACATGGGAGGGGCAGTGAGACTTGGAGAGCGTAGCGAACCTAGGCGCAGCGGGGTGGGCGGCTAGTGGACCGCCCGCTCACCACCCAATTCTTTCGTTCCGATCATCGCCAGATTTGTCGACGCAGCCTGGCGGCCCGATCTCCGGCGCGCATCAGTCAAACCCTGCACGTCTAGCGTTCGCCATTTCGAAAAATTACCTATATATCAAAAGTAAATCATTGGTTTTACATTAATTTACCGTTTGGTCCCGCGCCAGTGCGGGAGCGCTCATGCTAATACCGGCTCGGGTAGCACAAAGCGTTGAAGGTGAAAATTGGAGCCATTGGACTATATCGAGCGGAGCCGGGGAGCCTTCGGGACCCGTGGTCCGGCCCGATCGGGAGAGGCGCCCTGGCCGCAGCGGGCTGCCGGTTCGTTGCGGATGGGGTGCCACTGGTTGCGGGGGCATCAGCCCCTGTGGTTGACGCAGGTGCAAGTGGGAATAGGGCTGGGGGCAATCGCGTTTGTGTCGGGGCGGGCGGTGTCGGGCGCGATGCCCGCGCTCAATCCGGGCGATCTGTTCGTGCCGTTCCTGTTGCTGGCCAGTCTGCTTGGGCGCTGGCCGGGCGGTCTGGCGTTCTTGGCGGTGTTCGCTGCGGCGCAGTGGATCGGGGGGATCTGGCCGCAAGGCTTTGGCGCCTCCCAGGGGTTCGTCGGACCGCCTCGGGCGCGCGATGCGGTGTTTGCGCTGCGGGACGTGGTGCCGGGCGTTCTTGTCCTCGTCATCGCCGAAGCGGGGCAGCGGGTGATGCAGGCGCGGCTCGACGCGGCGCGCGAGGACGTGGCCTGGCAGCAGACGCTGGTGCGCGAGGTCGAGCATCGGGCCAAGAACGATTTCGCGCTCGCGGCGAGCCTGCTCGAGATCGACCGAAGGCGGGCTGCGACCAATCCTGCGTCCAATCCCGCAGATGTGATCGAGGACGCGCTCGACCGGTTGCAGATATTTGCCGGGCTCTACAGCCCTCACGCCCGGTTGCGGCACCTCTCCTCGGGCCTGGCGATGCGGCCTTACCTCGTCGAAATCTGCGATCGGCTGGCGCGGGCCGGGCTGTCGGACCGGGTCGACGTCGTCACCGATTTCGCCGACGTCCGGCTCGAACCGGGCGTTGCCTTGGGGGTGGGGCTCTATCTCAACGAGGCGCTGCTCAATTGCGCCAAATACGCCTTCGGGACGCAAGGGCGCGCGGGCACGATCCTGATCGCGCTGGTGGCGACACCCAATGCCTGGGCGCTGTCGATCAAGGACGATGGGCCGGGTTTCAGCGCCGACCCGCGCGCGGGGGAGGGCGAGGGCCTGCTTGCGGCCTTTGCCCGGCAGGCGGGGGCGCGCCACGCCGTCGATGTATCCCCTCTGGGACGCCACCTGCGCATCGCGGGGCGACGGCCTCGCCCCTGAAGAAAGAGACGGGGCGACGGCCGCATGCCTGTCGCTAAGGAGAATTGCTTGTACCTCACGGGCCCTGTGATCTATACTGAAACATTGCTTGTGCCGGTGGAAAGTCGACCCGATTTCATGAAGTTGTCTTCGCTTTTTGTTGCGTGTGCTGCGGTTGTCGGCTGCGCGGGATGTGCTGGCGAGCCGCTGCGCTTCGGGCAGGCGTCCAGCACGGCCTGGCCCGCTCCCGATCAGCGCACGTTCGCCATGGTGGGTACGGGCGCGCCGCAGGATGCGGTGCGCAACGTGCTCGTGCGCTATGGCTTTCAGGAAAGCGCCGATGCGCGTCTGCGGGTCGAAGTGGGCTACGCGGTGCGCCGCAAGGCGCTGTCGGTCCGTGGGCCGCAGGGGCAGCCCTCGGGCGCGCCGGAGACGATCATCGACGACGCCTCCAGCGCGCCCGCGAGCCTGCCCGCCAGCCCGCCACAGACGGTGACGCTGTCACCCGCGGCCCGGCGCACGGTGAGCTTTTGCACCAAGCAGGCCCATGTCCTCACGCTCGCCTTCGTCGACCGGGCGAGCGGGGCGATCCTGTCACGCGGCGGGGCGACGCTCGGCCGCTGCAAGGCCGATGAGGCGCAGGTGCTGTCGAAACTGGCGACCTCGGCGGTGCTTTCCGCGCGCGATGGTCAGACGCGCGATGGTCACATGTACGATGGTCACACGATGGCGGGCAGCTGAATTGCAAAGCGGGTGCCCGTCGGCAGGCGGGGCTCGCAGGTTATCGCGCCGCCGTGGCGGGTGACGACCGTCGCCACGAAGGCAAGGCCCAGACCCGCCGAAACCGAGCCCTTGGCCCCTTGCGAGCGGTAGCCGAAACGCGCGAAGAGGTTGCGTCGGCGTTCCTCGGGAATGCCTGGACCTTCATCCTCGATCGAGCAGGTGACGCTGTCCGGCCCGGTGCACTCGACCCGGCAGGCGATGGTCGCCTCTGCGGGGCTGAAGCGGATCGCGTTGTCGAGCAGGTTGACCAGAGCGCGGGCCAGCGCGCCATGTTCGCCGGCGATGTAGAGCCCCTCTTCGGGCGCTGCGATCGTTACGTGCACGCCCTGGCGCGAGGAGCGGGGCCAGACTTCGTCGACCGCTTCGGTAAGCACCGCGACCAGATCGATCTCCTCGGGCGCGAACGGGGCGCTGGAGAGGCGGGCGAGCTGGACGAAATCGTCCGCCAGGTCGAGCGTCTTGCGCGCGAGACCGGCGATCCGGGCGGCCAGTGCCGGATCGCCGATCGTCTCGCGCTGGCGCTCGAGCAGGGTGATGATCGAGCTTTGCGGCGAGCGCATGTCGTGGCTGAGGAATTCGAGCGCTTCCTGCCGGTCGCGCTGGGCTCTGCGGATGGCGGTGATGTCGACCAGATGGGTGATCGTCCCGCGCTCGACCCCGGTGTGATCGCGCAAGGGAAAGGCGCGTAGCGAATAGACCGTATCGTCGGGCAGGCGCAGCTCGCGCAGGCCATCAGTGTCGACCACTTCGCCGCCCGACAGCGCGACGAGGTCGGTGGCGGCAAGCCGGGCTGTCGGGGGCAGCGTGGTGTCTGGTGACTGCGCGGCATCGCCGCTCGCGCGCGCCAGCATCGTGCGCGCGGCGGCGTTGGTAAGGCTCGTCGTGCCCGCGCTGTCGGTGACGAGGATTGCATCATCGACGCTCTCGATCGTGTCCGAGACAAGCTGGCGCAAGTCGCGCATGTTGGCGATGGCCTGGCGCAGCCGGGTCGCCTGCCCGCCGACCCGGTCGTGCAGGGGCCAGGCCGGATCGGCGAGCGGGAGCGGGCTGTCCTCGCGCGCGAAGGCGTCGAGCTCTTCGGCGATCTGCGCGTCGATTGCCTGGAGCCGGCGCCAGCCCCACAGCGGGTAGGCGACGAGGAGGCCGGTCAGCGCCGCGCTCGGCGCCAGCCAGACATGCGCGAAGACCAGCAGCGCGGCGGGCACAGCCAGCACCAGCGCGACCATCGCCAGCGAGACGGTCAGCGCCTTTGCCGGACGCAGCCACCAGAAGCCGAGCATCAGCCCCAGCACCGGCAGAAGCGAAAGCAGGATGTGCAGCGCGGGTCCGGGTGTCGCGATCAGGCGCTGGTTGAGCAGCGCGTTGAGGACATTGGCCTGAAGTTCGATCCCGCTGATGATCCCCCCGGCGCGCGAGGGAACCGTGAACCGGTCCCCCAGCCCGCTTGCCGTGACGCCGACCAGCACGATCTGCCCGTCGAGGAATTCGGGCGGAACCTCGCCCGTCAGCACGCTGGCAAAGGAGAGCGTGCGAAAGTGTCCGCTGGTTGGCGGGAAGGGGATCGTGGCCAGAAACGTGCCTTGCGCGGCGTGGCGGGTGTAGAGCGGCGAGGGGTGGCCCTCAGCAATGCGGTAGGTCTCTTCCATCAGGTGGGGCCAGAGGTGGCCGTCGACCCGCAGGGAAAGCGGGACCGAACGGGCCGTGCCGTCGCTGTCGGGAAAGAGCGCGACCTGGCCCAGGCTGCGCGCGGCGGAGGCGACGAGGGGGATAGGCCGTGTCACGTCGATCGTGCGGCCGTTGCGGCCCGGCGCCTCGAACAGCATGGGCAGGGCGACGTTGCCCGCATCACGCAGGGCCCTTGCAAGCGCCTGGTCCTCGTCGGGACGGGCGGTTTCCGTGAACAGGATGTCGTAGGCGACGGCGGCGGCGTGCGCGTGGGCAAGGCTTTCCAGGACACGGGCATGGACCGCGCGCGGCCAGGGCCAGCGGCCGAGCCGGGCCACGCTTTCATCGTCGATCGTGACGAGCACGATGCGATCCGAGGGTGGCGGTGCGGCCAGGCCCAGCAGGCTGTCGTAGAGGACGTTGTCGAGCCGTTCGGTGCCTTTCTCGTGGATCAGCGCGGCCACGCCCGCGCAGGTCAGCAGCGTGACCAGCACCCACTCCAGCAGCAGCCGCGCGCGCACGGGCTACCGGCTCTGGTCGGCGATGGTCAGCTTTTCGGGGCTGGTCCAGTTCTCGAACGTGCCATCGGCGTCGGTCTGGGTGAGGCCGACGCGCCACAGATAGACCCCGGCGGGCAGATCGCGGATGGTCGCCTCGCTCGTCTCCAGGCCGACTTCGTCGACTACCGGCGTGCTTTCGAGCGTGTCGCGGTAGATCTGGAGGCGGTAGTGGCGGGCGCCTTCGCCATTGCCGAACCAGCGGAACAGGTAGCCATCGTCGGTCGCCTCGGCCTCGGCGTGGACCGAGGCGAGGTGGCGTACGAACGAATAGCTCTGGCGCATCCCGGCCAGTTCGCCCGGCCCGATCGCCGAAACGCGGATGTACTTGCGCCCGTTCTCGATCGTGTCGAAGACGAAGTGGGGGGAGGCCTGGTCCTGTTCGAGGAAGGTGTCGACGAAGCCGGCATCGTTGGCGAGCTGGACGCGGTAGGCGCTTGCGCCGGGCAGCGGGGCGATGTCGAAGGAGACCTGATCGTCGATCTGCGCACGGCCCGGATCGGTGAGGTCAGGCGCGCCGAGCAGCGCCAGCCGGACTGGCGCTGCGCCAGCCTGCGAGACCGCGCCGAAGCCTTCGGGGACGCGGTTCGTCGCGCTGCCATCGGGGGCCGAGACGGCGACGGTTCCTTCGAACACTGCGGTGCCGCCCTGCGTCGCGTCGGGCGAAAGCGAGACGGCGTATTCGGTGCCGCGCACGGCGGTCAGCGAGAGCAGGGTGCGGATGATGAAGCCGCTGTCGGGATTGGCGAGCGGGGTGTCCTTGGTGTCGAGCGTACCGCGACCAAGGCCAAAGCGATAGTCGATGGTGCGGCCCAGCGTGTAGGTGCGCAGGCGCAGGATCGTCACGTCGCTGTTGGAGGGCAGCGCAACGCGCGAGCCGTTGGTGAGGACGAGCGTGGTGTAACTGTTCGCCGCAGTGGTGACCTGCGCGCCCTCGCGCAGCACGGTGCCGTTGGTCGAGGGCAGGGTGGCCCCGGCGGCGCGAAAGACCACGCTGCCACGCACGCTGGCGACTTGTGCACTCGCCGGGGTCCAGCGCAGCCAGGGGCGCGGGATGGTGAAGACGCGCCGCGCGGGCAGGCGGCGCGGGTTGGCAACGTGCCAGAGGCGTTGCAGGTCGCGCCAGTCGTGTCCGGGCGCGAGGTAGAGCCGGGCCAGCTGCGAGAGCGTGTCGCCGGGCTTTACGGTGTAATGGATCGGCGCATCCGGCGCGGCGGGCGCGATCGTCTTTGCCGCACCGCCTGACGTCGCCGGGGTCGTCGCCGCGGCGGCGGTGAGCGCGAGCGCGATCACGCGGGGTCTCCTTCGAGGAATTGTTCCATGCGATACCCGTATCCCGCAATGGCCGCGATGCGATAGCCGTTTTCGGGGCGCAGGCCCAATTTCGTGCGCAGCCGCGAGACATGCATGTCGAGCGTGCGGGTCGGCAGATGGGGATCGGCGTGCCACACCGCCTCGAGGATGTAGCTGCGCGAGAGGGGGCGGTGCATGTTCTCGAACAGCAGGACAGCCAGCGCGAATTCCTTGCTGTTGAGAGTGACCGCCTGGCCTGCGATCGACACGTCCTCGTTGAGCCGGTCGAAGCGGTAGTCACCGAAATCGACGAAGCGGGCCTTGGACGGCCCCTGTTGGGTGCGGCGCAGGACCGCCTCGATGCGCGCGGCGATGACCGGCGCGGTTTCGGGCTTGACGATGTAGTCGTCCGCGCCTTCGCGCAGCGCCTGGGTTATGGCGTCCTTGTCCGACTGGTTGGTGAGCATGATGATCGCGGTCTGGTCGGACGGGTCGGAGCGGATCTGACCCAGGATAGCAAGCCCGGTAACGTCGGGCAGATCCCAGTCGAGCAGCAGCAGATCGTACGTGTCGCGGCGCCGGGCGGCAAGAAGCTTGGCTCCGGTTGGAAAAATGTCGCAGCTATGACCGAACTCGCGCATCGCTTCCTGAATATAGGATGCCAGGTCCGGGTCATCGTCGACAACGGCTAACTTCATGCAAACCCCTGACTTGGGCCCGGAGGTAATCTGCCTGTCCATTACCGGACAAGGCCGGGCCATGTTTTGCGCCTAGCATGATTTAGCCGAGATTTGAGCTGCGTTACAACGTTTTACAAGCGGTTGCGCGAGACCGTGATAGAGGGCTCGGCAGGGACGGCGGGATCGTTTTATCGCTGCCGAGGCCGAGTGATTCCGCCGTCCGTCCCGCGTTGTGCCGTTTGCCGGTGGCTTGCCGGTCGGCGGTCTTTGCGGTCGGGCCTTGCGATAAGGCGCCTGCCCGCGCGCAGGGCAGGCAGGATTACCAACTCGAAGAGCCCGGTGCTCGACGGGAGGGGACACACCCAACAGGATCGCTGACGCGGTCGTCCCCTGGATAACACGATGACCCAGGTCGGTCTGGAGTGCGGAACGTTCAGACTGACCAAACTGCCCCTCGTTCGGGGATCCGTCCCGATACGGACGAGGAGCGGGTGACCGGTGTCGGGCGGCTTTCAGCTCCACCATTTGGGAGACGCCGCGCCGGTCACCCCTTTTTTAGGGGCAGGACCATGGGTGTGCCTTATTCGGGCGTGGCGTGAGTCGATTTTTCGACTTGCGCGGTTGTCGAACGGCGATCGCTCCTCCATGGGGCGCCCGACAGGCGGTGCGGGGGGACTTGCACCGTTTCGTTCAGGAGGCTTCGTTTCGAAGCGATCCTGGTCAGGCTCTTCGTCCTGTCTGCCGGAAGGCCGGGTCATTCCGTACTCCGGCCCGGCCCGTGGTCGGAACCGACCGGGCGGGTGAGACGAAACGGGGTTTTGTCCCCGTCTTGGAAAAGAGTTCAATCGACTGAGAATTTCCCTTCATATACAGAAGCATGAGGGGCCGGGCGACGCGAATTGGGATTCGCTCGCCCGATGGGGAAAGTGGAAGGTAATTGGTTCGTTACTATGGCTGACAATTCCGAAATCGAAATCGACATTGAGCGAGCCATTCTCAATATCAACGGGCATTTCTGGAACCTGCTGGTCGAAATGCTGGCCAAGAGCGGCAACCTGAACGTGCATGAATTCGTGGACCGCGTCTCCGAGTTCGTGCGCAAGGATACCGAGATTTCCTCGATCGAGCGCAGCATCCTCGACATGTGGCGCAAGGATCTGGCGATGACCGCCGAACGGATTACCGGACGTCCATCCTACCCGTCCAACGATCGCTGAAACCGGCGGGCAGGCTTGCCACGGCACGTTCAGCCCAGCCGCTGCGCCAGAAAATCGATGAACACGCGCAGTCGGGCGGGCAGGTTGCTGCCGCCCACGAAGATCGCGTGGATCTGCTCGACGTCGCCCGGATTGTAGGCCTCGAGCAGGGGGACGAGGCGTCCTTCGGCGATGGCCCCGGCCACGCTGAACAGCCCGACGCGGGTTATGCCCACCCCCTGCATCGCGAGTTCGGCCAGCGTCTCGCCGTTGTTGGCCTCGACCGGGCCGGTCACGCTGAGCGCGAAGTCGTGGCCTTCGCGGCGGAACGGCCAGACCGGTTCGGCGCGCCGGAAGCTGAAATTCAGGCAATCGTGTTCGTGCAGGTCCTCCGGGGCCAGCGGTGTGCCGCGCCGCGCAAGATAGGCCGGCGAGGCGACCACCACGCGGCGCGTCTCGCCCAGTTTGCGCACGGTCAGCGTGCTGTCGGCCAGCGGGCCGAAGCGGATTGCGACATCGGCCTGTCCGCCGGCGATGTCGACCAGTCCGTCGCTCAGCGAAATATCGACGAGAACCTGCGGGTAGAGCCGGACGAATTCGCCGAGCAGGGGGACCACGCATAACCGGCCATGCGACAGGGCAGCCGAGACGCGCAGCCGTCCGCGCGGCACACCGTGATCGGCAACATGCAGTTCGGCGTCGTCGAGATCGCTCAGGATGCGCCGCGCGGCCTGGAGATAGGCCTGTCCTTCGGCGGTCAGCGTGATCGAGCGGGTCGAGCGCAGCAGCAACCGCACACCAAGGCGCGCCTCGAGGCGGTCGATCGCCCGGCTGATCGCCGATGGTGTCAGCCCGAACGCGCGCGCGGCGGCCGAGAAACTGCCCAGGTCAACGACCGCGCTGAACAGCTCCATCGATCGCGCCCGATCGGGGCCAGCTTCCAGTTTTGCGTTCAATGCAAATATCCTTGGTTCGCGCATGGACTAATCAGGCGCCCTTGGCTTGTCCATCTTTGCCTTCTGTTCGCAGGAAAGGTTCAATCATGGAATATCGCCAGCTGGGTTCGTCGGGGCTTCGGGTCCCGGTACTGAGCTTTGGAGCCGCCACGTTTGGCGGCAAGGGCCCCTTGTTCAGCGCCTGGGGCCAGACCGGGGGCGAGGAAGCGCGTCGGCTCGTCGACATCTGCCTCGAGGCCGGGGCCAATCTGTTCGACACCGCCGACGTTTACTCCGACGGGGCCTCTGAAGAAGTGCTCGGCGCGGCTATCGCGGGGCGCCGCAACGCGGTTCTGATATCGACCAAGACCGGCTTGCCGCTCGGTGATGGGCCGGGCGACTGGGGGGCGAGCCGTAGCCGTCTGATCGGCGCGGTCGAAGCCGCGCTCAGCCGCCTGGGGACCGACCATATCGACATCCTCCAGCTCCACGCCTTCGACGCCTCGACCCCGGCCGAGGAGCTGATGGGCACGCTCGACCTGCTCGTGCGCAGCGGCAAGATCCGCTACGCGGGTGTCTCCAATTATCCCGGCTGGCAGGTCATGAAGGCGCAGGCCATCGCCGATCGGTACGGCTACCCGCGCCTCGTTGCGCACCAGGTCCACTATGCGCTCACCGGCCGGGCCTACGAATGGGACCTGATGCCGCTCGCGGCCGATCAGGGGCTGGGCGCGCTGGTGTGGAGCCCGCTTGGCTGGGGGCGCCTGACCGGCAGGATCGGCCGCGACCGGCCGCTGCCCGAAGGTAGCCGCCTGCACGAAACCGCCGCCTTCGCCCCGCCGGTGAGCGAGGAGCAGCTTTACCGGGTCACCGATGCGCTCGAGGATATCGCCGCACAGGTGGGGCGCAGCGTGCCGCAGGTCGCGATCAACTGGCTGATCGGCCGTCCCACCGTTGCCTCGGTGATCCTGGGCGCGCGCAATGAAAGCCAGCTGCGCGACAATCTGGGCGCCGTGGGCTGGCGGCTGAGCGGCGAGCAGGTCGCCCGGCTCGATGCCGCCAGCGACGTCTTGCCACCCTATCCGCACACCCCCTATCGCCAGCAGGAGGGCTTTGCCCGGCTCGACCCGCCGATGATCGCGCCTGTGCCGGGCGCCGGAGAACGGGCATGAGCCGCTTCAATCCGGGCATCGCGGCGCTTGCGGTCGGTGCGTTCGGCATCGGCATGACCGAATTCGCGCCGATGGGACTGCTGCCGATCATCGCGGGAGACCTGGGGGTGAGCGTCCCGGTGGCCGGGGTGCTGATCAGCGCCTACGCGATGGGCGTGGTGGTCGGCGCGCCGCTGATGGCGCTGACCACCGGGCGGATGGACCGGCGCACCTTGCTGATCGGCCTTGCGGGGATCTTTACCGCGGGCAACCTCATCGCGGCGGTGTCGGGCAGCTATGCGGTGCTTATGATCGCGCGGGTGATCACCGCGTTCAACCACGGGGCCTTCTTCGGCGTCGGCTCGGTGGTGGCCACCAGCCTCGTCGCGCCCGAGCGCAAGGCCGGGGCGGTGGCCTCGATGTTCATGGGCCTGACCATCGCCAATCTCGTGGGCGTGCCGCTGGTGACGTTCATGGGCGAGCAGCTGGGCTGGCGGGCGGCGTTCTGGGTGATCGCCGGGCTGGGGCTGGTGACGATGGCATCGTTGCGGCTCGCGCTACCCGCACTGCCGCCAGCGGCGGGTGGCAACGCGCTCGCCGAACTCAAGGTGCTGACGCGCGGGCAGGTGCTTGGCGCGCTGGCGCTGACGGTCGTCGG
Source organism: Novosphingobium organovorum (assembly GCF_022832435.1). Taxonomy (GTDB): domain Bacteria; phylum Pseudomonadota; class Alphaproteobacteria; order Sphingomonadales; family Sphingomonadaceae; genus Novosphingobium; species Novosphingobium organovorum. Next base: position 39,639 of record NZ_JALHLF010000020.1, read on the forward strand.
GTCGAGCGCGATGTTCACCGTGTTTTCCTATATCGCGCCGATCCTCAAGGTTGAGACCGGGGCCTCGATCGGCTTCGTCACGGCGATGCTGGTGACGTATGGTCTCGGGCTGACGGTGGGCAACTGGCTGGGCGGGCGCTACGCGCAGCGTTCGGTCCAGCGCACCCTGATCCTGGCGTTGGCCGGGATGGCGCTGGTGCTGTGCCTGTTCGCGCTGGTCATGCCCTATCGCGTGCCCACCGCGCTCGTCGTCTTCCTCTTTGGCGTGGCGAGCTTTGCTCTGGTTCCGCCGCTTCAGGTGCAGGTGATGGACGCCGCGCACGATGCGCCCAACCTGGCCACTTCGGTCAATATCGGCGCGTTCAACCTGGGCAACGCGCTGGGCGCGGCGCTTGGCGGGGCGGTGATCGCCAGTGGCCTTGGCTATCCGGCGGTGGCGCTGGCCGGAGCGGGAACCTCGCTCGCGGGACTGGCGGGGCTGCTGGTTCTGCTGCGCGCGCCGCGAAGGGGGCTTGGCGCGCAAAACTGAGCACGGGCTGCGCGCGCGTGCCGTCATGGCGCGCGCGGGCCTCGTCCGATCGCGGCCTTGTGCGATTTTTGCGGGCAGGGTGCTTGAACAAGGCCATGCTTTTCGGGAATAACATGCCTCGCGTGCGCCACGGCGCGGTGCAGGAGACAAGAGCGGCATGACCATCGAAGTGACCCTTGAGAGCGACGGCCATGTCGCCAAAATCGTCTTGTCCAAGCCGCCGCACAACTTCGCCTGTCCGGCCCTGCTGCGCGAGATCGCCGGGGCGCTCTACAAGGTCGACAACGATCCGCAGCTGCGCTGTTCGCTGCTGGTGGCCAAGGGGCGCTCGTTTTGCGCGGGCGCCGATCTGGCAGGGGACGAAACCATGGCCGGGACCAGCGGCATGGCCGCGATCGGCCAGCTTTACAGCCAGGCCGAACGGCTGTTTCGCCGCCGCAAGCCGATGGTCGCGGCCATCCAGGGGGCGGCGATCGGGGCCGGACTTGGCCTGGCCATGGCCGCCGACTTTCGCGTTGCCGATCCCACCGCGCGCCTCTCTGCCAATTTCACGCGGCTCGGTTTCCACCCCGGTTTCGCGCTGACCTACACGCTCCCGCGCGTGCTGGGCGCGCAGCGCGCCTCGTGGATGATGCTCTCGTCCGAACGCGTGAAGAGTGACACGGCGCTGAACTGGGGCCTGGTCGACCGTGTTGTCGAGGAAGGCACCGTTGCCGAAGAGGGGCTGGCCATGGCGCACGAGATTGCAGGCAACGCGCCGCTGGCGCTGCTTGCGGTGCGTCGCTCGCTGATGGATGGTGTCGCCGATGCCGCGGTCGCGGCGATGCGGCGCGAACACGCCGAACAGGTCGCGCTGCGAGCGACGGCCGACTATGCCGAGGGCGTGGCCTCGGTGTTCGAGCGGCGTCCGGCGCATTTTATCGGCGCCTGATCGAACGGCCCGGTTCGGAAAAAGCCCGTTTGGAAATTCGCTCGAGGCGAATGTCTGGGCATTTCCTTTCTCGCTAAACCTTTTCTTTCCATGCATTATTATGTCGCAATTGCGATATTAAGATGGCTTTCTTCAGACGTCTTGTTGCTTGACCCGGCGCGCCGGGTGGAGGATGCAGGAGGCATGGAACGCGCAGGCCCGCAAAGGGTCGCCGGGAAAGAGGATGTCCGATGAAAGCCACCCCCGAATTCGACTTCGCGCTGGGCGACAGCGCGCAGATGATCCGCGAGACTGTCGCCCGTTTTGCCGATGAGCGCATTGCCCCGCTCGCCGCGCGGATCGACCGGGAGGACTGGTTCGCGCGCGAACTGTGGCCGCAGATGGGCGCGCTGGGCCTGCATGGCATAACGGTGGAGGAGACCTGGGGCGGTAGTGGCCTGGGCTATCTCGAACACGTCATCGCGCTCGAGGAGGTGAGCCGCGCCTCCGCCTCGGTTGGCCTGTCCTACGGCGCGCATTCGAACTTGTGCGTCAACCAGATCCGCCGCTGGGGCAACGATGCGCAGAAGACGAAATACCTGCCCCCGCTGATCGCGGGCGATCATGTCGGCAGCCTCGCCATGTCCGAGGTGGCGGCGGGCTCGGACGTGGTGAGCATGAAGTTGCGCGCGCGCGCGGAGCCGGGGGGGTGGCGCCTCTCCGGTACCAAATTCTGGATTACCAACGGCACATACGCCGATACTCTCGTGGTCTACGCCAGCACCGATCCCGAGGCGGGATCGAAGGGGATCACCGCTTTTCTGATCGAGAAAGGCATGCCCGGTTTCACGATCGGCCAGAAGATCGACAAGATGGGCATGCGCGGCTCGCCCACCTGCGAACTGGTCTTTACAGATTGCTTCGTGCCCGACGCGAACGTGATGGGGCCGGTCGGTGGCGGCGTGAACGTGCTGATGAGCGGGCTCGACTACGAACGGGTTGTGCTGGCCGGGCTTCAGATCGGGATTATGCAGGCCTGCCTCGACACGGTCATCCCCTATGTCCGCGAGCGCCGGCAGTTCGGCGCGCCGATCGGCACCTTCCAGTTGATGCAGGCCAAGGTCGCGGACATGTACGTCGCGTTGCAATCGGCGCGCGCCTACGTTTATGCGGTGGCGCGCGCCTGCGACGCCGGGCAGACGACCCGTTTCGATGCGGCCGGTGCGATCCTCTACGCCAGCGAAAGTGCCTTTCGCGTGGCGGGCGAAGCGGTTCAGGCGCTGGGCGGAGCGGGTTATACCACCGACTGGCCGGTCGAGCGCTACTTGCGCGACGCCAAGCTGCTCGACATCGGGGCCGGAACCAACGAGATCCGCCGCATGCTGATCGGGCGCGAGCTGATCGGGGTGTGACACAGGGAAAACGGCGAGCGAACACGGGAATGTGAACCCGTGTTCGTCAACCGTCTTCGCGCTTCACTGCGCTAAGTCGGCGAAATGGGGTGGAGAGCGGCTGCGCGGGAGCGTGAAAGAAAAGGGAAGATTTCCCGGGGGATGATCCCCCGGACCCTCGAAATGTCGATGTTTGGGCATGACCCATCCGTCCGGCACGATTGGCGCCGCAGGCTCTAGAATGTCTCCCGACGAACCCGAGCGCAACGTTTAGGTGAAGCGCACCGCCTCCAGTTTTCGGGGTGCAGGGGGCAATGGCCCCCTGCTTCAATCCCTTCCTTCTTCGTCTGCCATGGGGCGAAACCGGAAGCTTAAATTTCGTGGCGCCGGCTAGGTCCCGTTGAGCCGAGCCTGCAATTCGGCGCGCAGCTTTTCGACCAGCGTGCTGACCTTGGGGGCGAGGTGTTTGGGGCGGGGATAGACCGCCCAAATCGGTTCGTCCTCGGGCCCTTCCGCGCTCAGCACTTCGACGAGCGCCCCGGTGGTGAGGTGCGGAGCGGCGTAGAAGCGCGGCAACTGGCACAGTCCCATGCCTTCGAGCGCCGCCTCCAGGACCATGATCCCGCTGTTGGCCTTCCAGCGCCCTTCGGGCCGGAAGGTGGCCCCGCGCGCGAATTGCCACAGCGTGTTGGAGCCGAGCAGACAGGCGTGCGCCTTGAGGTCGGACAGGCGCTGCGGCGTGCCGTGCGCGGCGAGGTAGGCGGGCGCGGCGACGGTCACCATCGCGCGCGAGGCGACCCGCGTTGCGACCAGGCGCGAATCCTCCAGATGTCCGGTGCGGATGGCAAGGTCATAGCCGTCGCGAATGAGGTCGACCACGTCGTTGTCGAGATCGCAGCTGACCGAAATGTCCGGGAATTCGAGCGCATAGGCGCGCAGGATCGGGCCGATGAAGCGTTCGCCCAGCGTGTAGGAGCAGGTAATGCGCAAGTGTCCGCGCGGGGCCGCGCTCGCGCTCATCGCGGCAATGGCGTCGTCGCGCTCGGTGATGAGGCGCGCGGCGGTGTCGAGAAAGTGGCGGCCCGCTTCGGTCAGGCTGAGCGAGCGGGTGGTGCGGTGAAACAGCAGGTTGCCCAGTCGCGCCTCGAGCCGCCCGACCGAGCGGCTCATGTGCGTGACCGACGCGCCGAAAGTGCGCGCCGCGCCGGTGAAGCTGCCCGCGCGCGCGACGCTTACGAATTCCTCGATTCCATCCCAGGTTCCGCTCATGATTATCCCTGTAGAGTTATAATGCTTTGCGTAACAACCCCATTCACGCCAATCCGGCAACGCGTTAGAAGGCCCGCCAACGCATCACGGTACGCTACAGGAGACCCGTTCATGAAAACCCGCGCCGCCGTCGCCTTTGAAGCCAAGAAGCCGCTGGAGATCGTGGAAGTCGACCTCGAGGGCCCCAAGGCGGGCGAGGTCCTGGTCGAGATCATGGCGACCGGCATCTGCCACACCGACGCCTACACGCTCGACGGGCTCGATTCCGAAGGTCTGTTCCCCTCGATCCTGGGCCACGAAGGCGCAGGGATCGTGCGCGAGGTCGGGCCGGGCGTGACCTCGGTCGCGGTCGATGACCATGTCATCCCGCTCTACACGCCGGAATGCCGCCAGTGCAAAACCTGCACCTCGGGCAAGTCGAACCTGTGCACCTCGATCCGCTCGACCCAGGGGCAGGGGCTCATGCCCGACGGCACCAGCCGCTTTTCCTACAAGGGGCAGACGATCTTCCACTACATGGGTTGCTCGACCTTCTCGAACTTCACCGTGCTGCCCGAGATCGCGCTCGCCAAGATCCGCAAGGACGCGCCGTTCCAGTCCTCGTGCTACATTGGCTGCGGCGTGACCACCGGCGTTGGCGCGGTGGTCAACACCGCCAAGGTCCAGGTGGGTGACAATGTCGCGATCTTCGGCCTGGGCGGTATCGGCCTCAACGTGATCCAGGGGGCGAAGCTCGCCGGGGCCAACAAGATCATCGGTGTCGACATCAACCCCGATCGCGAGGAATGGGGCCGCAAGTTCGGCATGACCGACTTCCTCAACACCAAGGGGATGAAGCGCGAGGACGTGATCGCCAAGATCCTCCAGATGACCGACGGCGGCGCGGACTACACCTTCGACTGCACCGGCAACACCGAAGTGATGCGCACCGCGCTCGAATGCTGCCACCGCGGCTGGGGTGAGAGCATCATCATCGGCGTGGCCGAGGCGGGCAAGGAAATCGCTACCCGCCCGTTTCAGCTGGTGACCGGCCGCGTGTGGAAGGGCACCGCGTTCGGCGGCGCCAAGGGCCGGACCGACGTGCCCAAGATCGTCGATTGGTACATGGACGGAAAAATCCAGATCGATCCGATGATTACCCACGTCATGGGGCTTGAAGACATCAACAAGGCGTTCGATCTCATGCACGCGGGCGAATCGATCCGTTCGGTCGTGGTTTACTGAGGAGTTCCGTTACGATGTTCAGCCATATCTTCGTGGGCACCAACGATCCGGCCGCCGCCAAGGTGTTCTACGACGCCGTGTTCGGGGCCTATGGGCTCAAGGAAGGCTTCGCGATCAAGGACGGCGCGGCGTTCGTCTACTCGGACGGCACCGCCAACTTCATCGTCGGCACTCCGTCGAACGGCGAGCCCGCAACCTTTGCCAATGGCGGCACGATCGGCCTCAAGGCGGCGAGCCCCGAGGTGGTCGATGCGGCGTACAAGGCGGGCATCGCGGCGGGTGGCTCGTGCGATGGTGAGCCCGGTCCGCGTGCGGCGTTCCCCGGCAGCTATGGCGCGTACTTGCGCGATCCGGACAACAACAAGCTGTGCCTGTGGCACGTGGCCGCGGCCTGAGGAACGCGTGATGAGCCTCGAGACGGTATCGACCAACCGCAGCCATGGCGGCACGCAGGGCGTCTACGCCCATGCCTCGGCCGAGACGGGCACGACGATGACCTTTGCGGTCTTCGTGCCCGATCACGAGCCTGGCGCCCGGTTGCCGGTTCTGTGGTACCTCTCGGGGCTCACCTGCACCCACGCCAACGTCACCGAAAAGGGCGAATTTCGCGCGGCTTGCGCCGAGCATGGGATCATCTTCGTGGCGCCGGACACCAGCCCGCGCGGCGAGCCGGTGCCTGATGATGAAGGCTACGATTTCGGCAAGGGCGCTGGCTTCTACGTCGATGCGACGAAGGAGCCCTGGAAGGCCAACTTCCGCATGCGCGCCTACATCGAACGCGAACTGCCCGCGCTGGTGGCCGAGGCCTTTCCCGCCGACATGACCCGTCAGGGCATCACCGGCCATTCGATGGGGGGGCACGGCGCGCTCACCATCGGCTTGCGCAATCCCCAGCGGTTTCGCTCGGTCAGCGCGTTTGCGCCGATCGTCTCGCCGCTCGCTTGCCCCTGGGGCGAAAAGGCGCTGGGGGGCTATCTCGGGGCGGATCGGGCGGCCTGGCGTGAATACGATGCCTGTGCGCTGATCGCCGACGGTGCCCGTGTGCCCGCCCTTCTGGTCGATCAGGGCAGCGCCGATGGTTTCCTTGAAGATCAGCTCAAGACCGGGCTGCTGGTCGAGGCATGCGAGGCCGCGGGCCAGAGCGCCACGATCCGCATGCAGGAGGGGTACGACCACTCGTACTACTTCATTTCGACATTCCTTGGTGAGCATATCGCCTGGCACGCGCGCCACTTCGCGTAATACCAACCTGCAGTAATCCTGACCTATGAGGGCGGTTCCTGGTGGTTCTCGACCAGAAGCGTCCGACGAGGCGATGCGGTTCATCGTCACGAGGACGCGACGCCGTTCGAGGGCCACCAGGAACCGCCNTGGTTCTCGACCAGAAGCGTCCGACGAGGCGATGCGGTTCATCGTCACGAGGACGCGACGCCGTTCGAGGGCCACCAGGAACCGCCGGAAGGATCACTGCAGGTTGGTATAAGTGCGCCACGTGCGGCGCGGGAGGAAATGTCTCGTCGCCGGGCGATCCGGCGGGTGACAGCCCTCGTGTCTGACGCCCTGGGCCTGACACTGGCGCCTGATACTGAGGGCCTGATGCCATGGAGCTGATGCTTAAGGGGGCGTTGCTCTTGGCATGAGGCGTCGTTGCGCGCCTGCGCCGGCTGCCCCCCAGTCCCCGAGAGCGGTGCCATGGGGCCGGTGCGCCCTTTCGCCGCCGTTTCCGATCCATCCGGTGAGCGATGCATCGACGGTCGAGGCGCGCGGTGTTGACGGGTCGCGGGCCGGTAGCCCACTGACATGGCATTCCTGCGGCAGGGCGAAAGGCGTGCGCGACGGTTCGAGTGATCCGGCGAATCACGGAGGCGTTTTCGCGCGTCCGCAGCCTTTGGAATGGCCAGGGTGGGTGTACCCGACCGCCGCGATTGGCGCGAAGTGGCTGGTTTTGTTGCTCTGCGGCAGGAATCGCGCGTCAAATGCTGCCATGCCGCGTCGATCGTGAAACCGGTCTGCCTCAAGGGGCCGCGAGGGTTGCTTTTGCAGTCTAAATGCACCTTTTTGCACTGCAAAACGGCCCGATGCGCAATCCGGGAATATTACACTTTCGGGACCGTTAATTCCCATGATTCGATCTATAATTACGAAAAAATCTAATGTTGTGGCATTAAATGAAATTCACACCTTTGATATGGAAAATTTGGCGCAATCTTGTTATAGATCAACGCATCGAAAGGCCGTTCGGTGACATCAAGAGGTGCACCCAACGCAATGGAGTGAATTGAGCGGTGACGCGCAAGACGTCCACCGCTCCCTATTTGGGGATGTCAAATGCAGGTCGCAGATACCAAGGGCATGATGATCGAAACGGGGCTTCATGAGGTCTATGCCATGCAGCGTCTGGAAAATTCCACTACCGAACACGACGCACGCGGTCTGATCGCGGCCGTCGGGCTCAGCGTCGCGTGCTGGGTCGTGCTCGGCTACTTCCTGCTGGTCTGAACGACCACTTCCAAGAGCCATCCCGGTGGTCTGGACCGCCGGGATGGTTTCGTGCGCCAGCCGCTGGCTTGGGGCCGCTGCTCTGGTAAATGACGCTCGTTTGTTCCGGCTCGCGGGAACGCGAGACGGTCTACCCGCGTTGAACGGACATGCAGCGCACGTCTATCCGTACTGTCGATGAGCGACCTTTGGCGTGCCGGGGCTTGGTTCACGAGCGTCGGTCGCGTGCGAACGCCGCAGTGATCCCGGCGGTGATCTTCGGGTTGTGCCTGGCGCTCGGCGCCTTTGCCTTGCCGTTTGGCCGCACGGCCTCGGCCGATGATACGGCCGCTCGGGCGGTTTCCAGCCCGGTTCCATCACCGGACGATGCCGCCCATGCGTTAAAAGCACGAAACGGGCTAGGTCGATCGGATGGCGTTTGAACGAAATCCGTTATAAGCTTTTGTATTTGCACATTTTGTGAGCCATCAGGTGGTTCCACCTGCCTGAAAAATGTTCTCGCGGTTGGATTGCGGCATTTGATACCTCTGCGGATGGGGGCTTCCATCTTAAACGCAATCCACCAGCCTCGCCCCGATTGAAGCCGCGCGCGGGCGGCCCGGCCATCGGCGCTTCAGGCGAGAAAGCCCTTCACGTCGGCGAGGAACCGCTCGAGCTGATCGTGATGTACCCAATGTCCTGCATTTTCATATAGTTTCAGCTTGGCCTTGGCAAAATGGGTGAGGCGTCCGTCGGTCAGTGGATCGCTTGCAAAGCTCTTCTCTCCCCAGATCATCAGCACATCGCAGGTGATCGCGCGCCACAGCGCGATCAGCTCGGGCGTGGTCACGTCGTTTGCGGGGGCGACGTTGAGGTAGGTGTCGAATTTCCAGCTCCAGGAACCGTCCTCGTTGCGGCTGGCGCCGTGGGTCGTGAGGTGGCGGGCCTGTTCGTCGCTGAGGAAGGGGTTGGCCGCTTTCATCCGTTCGAACGCGGCGCGGCGGGTGGTGTACTTGCGCGGCGTGCGCGCGGCGGCCTTGCGCTTGTCGGTGATCCAGCCATGCATGCGCTGGGCGAGGTCTTGCCCCTCCCGGCCGTGCGGGTCGGCCGGGCTGCGGCCGAGCCCCTCGATGTTGACCAGCTTTTCCACGCGCTCGGGGAACAGTCCGGCGTAACGCGTGGCGATGGCACCGCCCAGCGAATGGCCGATGATAGACACCTTGGGATAGCCAAGCGTATGGATCAACTGGGCAAAGTCGAACAGATAGGCGTCCATCCCGTAATGGCCTTCGGGCGACCAGTCGCTGTCGCCGTGGCCGCGCAGGTCAGGACAGATCACGTGCCAGTCGCCGCGCAGTTCGTCGGCCACCCAATCCCAGCTACGGCAATGGTCGCGCCCGCCGTGCTGAAGGATCAGCGGCGGCGCCTCGGGGTTGCCCCAGTCGACGTAGTTGAGCCGCAGGCGCTGCGATACGAAGCGGTTGGAAGTGGGGCCGAGCTGCTTGTCCATGCTCTTACCGATTATCCGCGCCAGCGCCGCCGTCAACCGGCATAGGCCAAAGGCACGATACGCTGTTGCGCGTCCAACCTTGCGGCGGATACGTGGGATTTGCCGGGGACAATGAATTCCATCGCACCAACCCGCTTGGCAAACCGGGGCCAAACACCCTATCTCGCGCGCTCAGCTTCGCAAATGCGCCTTTTCAATTCCCGGAGACAGTCGATGCCCACCACCCACAAGACCCGCATGCTCATTATCGGATCGGGCCCGGCGGGTCTTTCGGCGGCGATCTATGGCGCGCGCGCCGGGCTCGAGCCGATCGTCGTGCAGGGCCTTCAGCCCGGCGGCCAGCTCACCATCACCACCGACGTCGAAAACTATCCCGGCTTTCGTGAGGTGATCCAGGGGCCTTGGCTGATGCAGGAAATGCAGGCCCAGGCCGAGCACGTGGGCACGCGCATGATGTGGGACACGATCACCGAGGTCGATCTTTCGGGCGACACCTTCATCGCCAAGGGCGATGGCGGCGACATCTACGAAGGCGATACGCTGGTGATCTGCACCGGAGCGCAGGCCAAGTGGCTGGGCGTTCCGGGCGAACAGGCGCTGTCGGGCAAGGGCGTTTCGGCCTGCGCGACCTGCGACGGGTTCTTCTATCGCGGCAAGAAGGTGGTGGTCATCGGCGGCGGCAACACCGCGGTCGAGGAAGCGCTCTACCTCACCAACCATTCGGACGACGTGACGCTGATCCACCGCCGTGATTCGCTGCGCGCGGAAAAGATCCTGCAGGATCGCATGGCCGCCAACCCCAAGCTTTCGGTGGTGTGGAACAAGAAGGTCGATGAATTCCTGGCGGGCGACAACGGCGAACTGCGCGCGCTCGCGCTGACCGACACGGTCACCGGCGAGAGCAGCGAGTTCGAGACCGAGGGCGCCTTCGTCGCCATTGGCCACGCACCCGCGACCGAGCTGTTCAAGGGCAAGCTGGCAATGGACGAAACCGGCTATCTGCTGGTCACGCCGGGCACGCCCAAGACTGACATTCCCGGCGTGTTCGCGGCGGGCGATGTCTGCGACCACACCTACCGCCAGGCGATCACCGCAGCGGGCATGGGCTGCCAGGCCGCGCTCGACGCGGAGCGCTATCTTGCCGCCAAGGCCTTTGCAGGGGTGACCGAAACCGTGCAGGGTTAAGGCCGAGCGACCGCGCGGCGCTCAGGACAGGTCCGTGAGCGCCGCGGTTACCTGATCGAACAGCCACTGTCGGGCCTCGGGCTCGACATAGCTGTGCGTCGCGTCCGGGCAGAGCCGGATGCGCGGATCGTTGCGATCCCAGCGCGCGAGAAAGGTCTGCCCGGTGCGGTCGCGCCCGGCGATCAGCAGGCGCACCGGGCCACAGAAGCCCGCCAACCCATCCTTCAGCGCGCCGGTCAGGGCGTTCCCGGCCTCCGCCCGACGCAGCGTTGACAGCAGGCTTGCCAAGAGCGGGCGCAAGGCCACCCGTCCGCTCAGCAGCCGTCTGAGCGCGGCCGGATCGGCAAGGCGCCGGGCGTAGTGCGCGCGGGTCGCGGCGGAGGGGACCGTTTCGCTCTCGTCATCCTCGATCGTCCAGGGGTTGGACAGGACAAGGGCATCGAGCCCGTACCCGTGCGTCAACATCAGCGCGGCGGCCCCATCGCAATTACCCAGCCCGACCACGCGGGTCACCTGCGGGCAGGCGGCGCGCAGCGCGGCGAGTGCGGCCGCGATGTCGGGCGCGCTGGCGCGAAAGCTACGGTTCTCCCCGTCGCTGTCCCCCACGCCGCGCCGGTCGAAGCGCAGCACCGGCCAACC
>NZ_JALHLF010000200.1 GCF_022832435.1 Novosphingobium organovorum
GCGCGGGCACGCCCGGCCCCGCCAGCGCGCGCAGCAGGCTCGACTTGCCGCAGCCGTTGCGCCCGACAAGCCCCACGCGCTCGCGCCCGATCGCCAGATGGAGCGGCGGGAAAAGCGCCTGCCCGGATGGAGAATGGATGGAAACGCCGTCAAGCGTGAGGACGGCCCCCGCATGCGCGGAAGAAGCGAAATCGGACATGGGCACACCTGTGCAAGAACCAACAGACAAGGGTTTGTTCTGCGGTTCACGAAATCACGGTGTGCGGTCTCCTCTGGCTGACGTGCCTCCCGCCTTTAAGGCAAACCAGCGCCCGTAGGCAAGGGAGTCTGCAAGCTGGCGTGCTGGCGAGCCGGTCAGCCGACGAACTTCAGGCCGCCTCGGCCACCGCGCGGCGGCTGAGCAGTGCGAGCAGCGAGATGCCGTTGAAGAACCACATCCGCTGCAGGTCGAGCTGGCTGTATTTGCGCAGCGTGTTGGCGAACGTGTAGGGGGTGTACCAGACGTTATGGTCGGGATGAACGCCTTCGAGAAAAGTCTCGCTCTCGGCCAGATAGTCGAAATGGCGCGCCCGGCACTGGAAGGCGTCGGGCACCGAGATCAGGTACATCGCCGCATCCACGCTCTCAAGATCGCGCAGGAACCCCGCGACATCGGGGACATGCTCCATGACCTCGGGCACCAACACGACGTCGTACTGGGCCGTCACCTGCGAAAAATCGGTGTAGAGCGCACCGCGCACGTGCGGCGCCAACTGGGCCAGCGCCTCGCCGTGCGGGTCGAGCCCGTCGAGCTGCGCGCAATGCGCTTCGAGCCGGACATGAAGCGAGGTCGCCGGGTCGGTGATCGGCCAGTCCGCACAGCCCACGTGGAGCACCCGCTGCCCCTTGAGCAGGCTCGCGAAGACCTCCAGCCTTGGCAGGCGCGCCAGTTCCGAACCCACCGGCACACGCTGGAGGAAATAGGGCGCGTGAATGCGCTCAAGCGGCGAAGTGCGCGGTGCGGGGGCTTGCGCAGCGCTATCCACGCCCGCCTCTGCGGGCGCGGCCTGCGGTGCGGGGACCGCGACGGCGGGCGCGGCGGCCTGCCCTTCCGGCGCGTCCCCCGCGCCGGATGGCCCACCCGATGGCCCATCCGATTGCCCGATTTGGCTGACATCTATCGTGTGCAGTCGGTCATAGCTGCGCGCGGTCGAGCCCCAGAGCTGGTNTTCCGGCGCGTCCCCCGCGCCGGATGGCCCACCCGATGGCCCATCCGATTGCCCGATTTGGCTGACATCTATCGTGTGCAGTCGGTCATAGCTGCGCGCGGTCGAGCCCCAGAGCTGGTGCGCGTAGACCGGGTCGCTGCCCTGGTAGGTCACCCCGGTAAAATGGCGCGGAATGAAGTAGTGGCTGGGGTAGATCCGCAAGGGGGAGTAGCCCGCGGCGCGGTAGCACTCGGTCAGCCGCAAGGGCCCCACCGTCTTCCAGGCCATGTCCTCGACCACCGAGGGGGCTGCGGCAATCGTATCGATGATGCTCTTCACGAAAGGATTGCCCGCCTCGCAGCCGAAGTACCCCGCCGCGATGAGGCCGGGCCGGGCGATCTCGCTTTCCCAGCAGGCGAAAGCCGGGCAGTCGAGCAGCGCCTCGTCGAGCGGGCGAACGCAGACCGAATCGGCGTCGAACACGATGCCGCCCCGTTCGTGGAGGATCTCCCAGCGCATCATGTCGGCCACGCCGTTCCATTCGCGCGCGGCCATCGCCTTCATGTGCGCGGCGTTGATCCAGTCGCGCCCTTCCAGTTCGGCGTTGCCCCAGAGCGTGAAATCCCAATCAGGATGCGCCGCGCGCCAGGTGTCGATGCAGTTGTCGGGACGGCGGCTGTCATCGCCGACCCAGATGAAATGGAACGTCTTCGGGATCATCGCGGCGCGCCTCCCCAGGGCCGACGCCATGGCGCATTGCCAAGGCTCCAAACCCGAGCGACGCTAATCGGACAAGGTCAACGATCACCGAAACACACCCTACGCAGGTTCCCTCGGGCGGCTGTCGCAAAGCGCTGGACCGGCAGCAAAAATCCCCTTTCTTCCGGCTGTCGTGGCCCACCATGGGCCAGGCAACCGGAAGAAAGGAGCAGGCGTCAGCCGCCCGGGTCGGGCGTTTCGGCATCGATCCTAACCATGATAGCGCGATCATTACAATGCTGTAATCAGCATGATTGGCCCGGTGCCTGGGGCAAACCGGCGTATCCGGCCTCTTACCAAACGATCCTAGCGCTTGAAAAACAGCGTAAAAATCGGGTCTGTCAGCCGCCCGCCGCGATCTTCTTCTGGCGCCGGCGCTGGACCGAGGAACCCAGCCCGATCGCCTCGCGGTATTTGGCGACGGTACGCCGGGCCAGTTCGAAGCCCTTCTCCTTGAGCAGGTCGACCAGGGTATCGTCGGACAGCACTGCCTTGGGGTCTTCGGCGTCGATCAGCTGCTTGATCGCGGCCTTGACCGCCTCGGCCGAGGCCCCGCCCTCCCCGCTCGCCGAGGCGACGCCCGAGCTGAAGAAGTATTTCAGCTCGTAGGTCCCGCGCGCGCAGTTGAGGTACTTGTTGGAGGTCACGCGGCTGACGGTCGATTCGTGCATGCCGATCTCCTCGGCCACCGCCCGCAAGGTCAGCGGGCGCAGCTGCGAGACGCCATGGCGAAAGAACCCGTCCTGCTGCTTGACCAGTTCGCTCGCCACCTTGAGGATCGTCTTCTGCCGCTGGTCGAGCGCCTTGATCAGCCAGTTCGCATCGCCCAGCTTCTCCGACAGCCAGGCGCGCGAGGTCTTGTCCTCGCAAGTCCCCTTGAGTTCAACATAGTAGCCGCGATTGACGATCAGGCGCGGCAGCGTCGCCTCGTTCAGGCGAATGTCCCACCCCCCGTCGGCGCGCGCGGTGACCAGGATGTCGGGCGTCACCGCGCCCAAAGTCTCCCCCCCGAAGCGCAGCCCCGGCTTGGGATCGTACCCGCGCAGCTCGGCCAGCATGTCCGCCATGTCCTCGTCGTCCACCGCGCACAAGCGCTTGAGCCGCGAGAGGTCGCCGCGCGCGACAAGGTCGAGGTTTTCGATCAGCCGGGCCATGCACGGATCGTGGCGGTCCGCCTCGATCGCCTGGAGCGCGATGCATTCGGACAGCGTGCGCGCGCCCACCCCGGTCGGCTCGAGCGTCTGGACGAGCCGGAGCCCGGCCTCGACCACCGCGCGCGCAACGCCCAGGTCCATCGCGATATCGTCGAGCCGCACGGGCAGGTAGCCGGCTTCGTCGAGCAGGCCGATGATGTAGCGCGCGGTGCCGGAGAGGATGGGATCGTCGGTCAGCGCGCCGACTTGCGCGTCGAGATGCGCGGCAAGACTTTCCCCCGCGCCGCCGCGCTCGTCGATGCCCGGCCCTTCCTCGCCCGGCCCCGAGACGATCGCCGCGCCCCAGTCGGCTTCGCCCGCGGCGCTGCGCTCGCCGGTCGGCTC
>NZ_JALHLF010000201.1 GCF_022832435.1 Novosphingobium organovorum
AGCAGGCTCCGCGCTCGCCGCAGCCTCGCCCGCCGGGGCCGGAGGCGTCGCGCGATTCGGGGCCGGACCGGCCCCCGCCAGCTTCTCCCGCATATGATCGAGAAAGGCGGCCGGACAGATCGTCTGGAACGCGCTGCACACCTGGTCGAGCGCGGCGGGCTCGACCGCGTAGAACACCAGCTTGGCCTCGCGCCGGGCGCTGACCAGGCCTGCGTTGCGCAGCACCGACAGCTGCTGCGAGAGCGTGGGCTGGCCGATCCCGGTGGCGGTCTCGATTTCGCCCACGTTGCGTTCGCCTTGCGCCACACAGGCCAGGATCTGATAGCGCAGCGGGTGTCCGATCGCCTTGATCAGCTCGATCGGCGCCTCGCCCGGCGCAACGAAAGGCGCAGGCGCCGACGGGGTTTCGGGGGCGCTCGTCATCATTCACACTCCTTGAGAAACCAGCCCGCCGGATCGGCGGCATCGAGCACGCTTTCGAGCGTGGGCTCGGGCGGCTCGAACAGCGCGTCGCCCACCTGCCAGCCTTCGGGCGGCAGGCCCTTGCCCGCATCGGCCACCTGCAGCGCGGTGACGAGACGCACGATCTCGGCGACCGAACGGCCGACTTCGACCGGGTAGGCGACGATCGCGCGAATCGTCTGTGCCGGATCGATCACGAAGACGGTGCGCACTGCCCCGGCATCGGGCGCGTCGGGCGCGACCATGCCGTAAGCGCGGCCGATGACCATGGTCGGGTCCTCGACGATGGGAAAGCGCACTTCGACATCGTAGTGGTCCCGAATGGCGCGCACCCAGGCGAAGTGCGAGAACAGGCTGTCCACCGAAAGCGCCAGGATCGCGCAATCGCGCGCAGCGAATTCCGCCTCGGCCCGCGCGAAAGCGACGAATTCGGACGTGCACACCGGGGTAAAATCGGCTGGGTGCGAGAAGAACACGAGCCAGCGCCCGGCGTAGTCGCGCAGCGAAACCGGACCTTGCGTGCTGCGGGCGGTGAAGGCGGGCGCGGCATCGCCGATGCGCAGCGCGGCCGATGCGATGGGGTTGGGTTCGTCCATGGATTCGCTGTAGCGCGGATTTCTCCTTGACGCAATACAATTACATAATTACATAAAGTGAAAACACGGAGAAGCCCATGTCCGAGTCCCCCCGCCTGCCCGACGCGCTGAGCCTGGCCGCCACGCAGATCGAAACCACGCGCGTCCATCCCGCGAGCCACCCCTCCATCGCGGCCTTTTTCGACGAAGCCACCTTCACCGTGTCCTACGTCGTCCACGACCCGGCGAGCGGTGAGGCCGCGATCATCGACTCGGTCCTCGACTACGAGGCCGCCGCGGGCCGCACCACGCACCGCTCGGCCGACCGCATCGTCGACTATGTCACCTCGCACGATCTGAAAGTGACCTGGCTGATCGAGACCCACGCCCACGCCGACCATCTTTCAGCCGCGCCCTACCTCCAGCAAAAGCTCGGCGGCAAGCTGGCGATCGGCAAGGACATCGTGCGCGTACAGGACGTCTTCGGAAAGCTGTTCAACGCCGGGACCGAATTCGAACGCGACGGCTCGCAGTTCGACCACCTCTTCGCCGATGGCGAACGCTTCGCGATCGGCGCGCTCGAAGGCATCGCGCTGCACGTGCCCGGCCACACGCCGGCGGACATGGCCTATGTCATCGGCGACGCCGCCTTCGTGGGCGACACGCTGTTCATGCCCGACTACGGCACCGCACGGGCCGATTTTCCCGGCGGCGACGCGCGCCAGCTCTACCGCTCGATCCGCCGCCTGCTCTCGCTCCCGCGCGAAACGCGGCTGTTCCTGTGCCACGACTACAAGGCGCCGGGACGCGACACCTTCGCCTGGGAAAGCACCGTGGGCGCCCAGCGCGACGCCAACGTCCACGTCCACGATGGCGTAAGCGAGGACGATTTCGTGGCCATGCGCAGCGCGCGCGACGCAACGCTGGCGATGCCCAACCTCATCCTCCCCTCGGTCCAGGTGAATATCCGCGGTGGCCACCTGCCCGAACCCGAGGACAACGGCGTGTCCTACATCAAGATCCCCGTCAACGCGATCTGAGCCGGACGGCCGCAGGCAAGCCCCCCGGCCCCCGCGCTGCGACCAAGCCCCCCCTTCCGGCCGGAACGAAGGACCTCCCATGATCGAATGGTTCCTCCATACCTTCCCCCACGCCCAGCCGCTTCGCGGCCTTGCCGGTGGTATCCTGATCGGCCTTGCCGGTGCGCTGATGCTGCTTGGCGCGGGGCGCATCGCGGGCATCAGCGGGCTGACCGCGCGGGTCACCGGGCTGGCCAAGGGCGGCGCGCCCTGGCCGCTCGCCGCGCTGTTCATCGCCGGCTTGCCGCTTGGCGCGCTGATCGTCGCGGCGCTGACCGGCCCGATCCCGGCGCAGTTTCCCACCTCGCTGATCGTCCTCACCCTCGCCGGGGTCATCACCGGGATCGGCACGCGGCTGGGCAGCGGATGCACCAGCGGCCACGGCGTCTGCGGGCTCTCGCGACTTTCACCGCGTTCGATCGTCGCCACGCTCACTTTCATCGCGGCGGGTATGGTGACCGTCGCGCTCGTCAACGCGCTCACCGCAGGAGGCTGACATGCGCCATCTGATCGGCCTTTTCTCCGGCCTGCTGTTCGGCGCCGGGCTCGCGCTTTCGGGCATGATGGACCCGGCGCGGGTGCGCGGTTTCCTTGATGTCGCGGGCCACTGGGACCCGACGCTGGCCTTCGTAATGGGCGGCGCGGTGCTGGTCATGGCGCTCGCCTGGGCGATCCAGCGGCGGATGCATCGGCCCGCGCTGTGCGAGGAATTCGCGCTGCCCGGAACGCGCCTCATCGACGCCCGGCTGATCGGCGGCGCGGCGCTGTTCGGGGTGGGCTGGGGCCTTGGCGGGCTGTGTCCCGGCCCGGCGATCGCATCGCTCGTATTCCACCCGCTTGACGCCAGCGTGTTCGTGGTCGCGATGCTCGCCGGGATGGCGCTGTTCCGCCTGGCGGACCGGCCCCACACCTGAAACCGTCCTAAATTCCGTAAAAACAATAAGATCGCAGGAGAAGTCCGCATGCAATTGAGGCAATTCGAGCCCGAACTCTTCATCTCGGGCCAGATCACCCCGGCCGACATCGAAGCCGCAGCGAAGGCGGGCATCCGCACCATCGTGTGCAACCGCCCCGATGGCGAAGAGCCCGGCCAGCCCGCCTTCGAAACACTGGCCCGCGCCGCACAGGAGCTCGGGATCGAGACGCTCTACCTGCCGGTCGGCGGCGATCGCACCGCGCAGGACCAGGCCGCGGCCTTCGCCGAGGCGCTCGCCACGCGGCCGCGGCCGATGCTTGCCTTCTGCCGCACCGGAAACCGTTCGCAGATGGTCACCGCCGCCGCCCGCGCCCTGCCCCGC
>NZ_JALHLF010000202.1 GCF_022832435.1 Novosphingobium organovorum
GTAAGCGTCTGCCCTAGCCCGTCGGTGACAGAAAATGCCCATTGCGAACATAAAGGTTGGGCGTAAGCATGGATGTCATGCGATGGTTATTTCTTCCGGCTCTCGGGCTGGTCAGCGGGTGTGCACCACAAACTGGTGATGCATTGGTTGATCGCGTGATTTCGAGGATTGCCCCCTTCTCAAGCTGTGTCCGGGTAGGTCAGACACACGTCTTCAAGGTCGGTAACGATCCGGGGCCACCTGCTATGCTGGTCCCGACTTCATTTGAAGCCCAAGAGACGCGCAGAGTGGCAGCTAGTATCGCAATACCTTGGCAATCCGCCCAGAATGATCAGCCCCAATTCTTCGGTCGCGGCACGGCAGAGGCCTGCCCCACAGTGGTTAACCGCCCGCTGTACGCTGGCGACTTCGCTTTCGTGACTTACAGCGAGTCGGGGGGCAAAATTGGTGCATATGCTTTCCGCCATCGCGCAGGAGCGTGGAGGGAGGAAGAAGCGGTGACCTTGGGTTACTGGTGAAGGTGTCCGCTCCCAACCCAAAATGCGCGTTCACGCCTGCGGGGTGGCCCAGTTCCAAGGCAGCAGTTCATCGATCCGGTTGATGGGATGCCCCTTGCCGATGCGGTCGAGGACATCGGCCAGCCATTCCTGCGGATTGACGCCGTTGAGCTTGGCGGTTTCCAGTAGCGAGTACATGGCGGCGGCGCGCTCACCGCCACAGTCCGCGCCAGCGAACATCCAGTTCTTGCGACCAACGGCAATACCCCTCAGGGCATTCTCCGCGGGATTGTTGTCGATCTCGAGCCTGCCGTCCTGGGTGTAGGCGAGCAATTGCGGCTTGAGCTTCACGGCATAGCGCAGCGCCTCGGCGAGCGGCGAGCGGGCCGAAGCCTTGGACAATACGTCATCGGCCCAGGCGAAGAAATCCATCGCCTTGAGCAGTGACGCCTTGCGCGCCCTGCAGCGAATATCGGCCGGCTCACCGGCAATTTGCCGCTCGATCTCATAGAGGTCGCGGATCATGAGCAGTCCCTTGCCCGCGGCCGAGTGCGGGTCCGCCTTGTAGACATCGTTGATTTTGCGCCGGGCGTGCGCCCAGCAGGCGACCGGTGTCATCGGCGCCGGCTTGCGGTCACTCGCATAGAGGCGGTCAAAACCGGCATAGGCATCGGCCTGCAGGAAGCCCGCGAAGGTCTTGAGATGCTCGCGCGGCCTCTCGCCCTTGCGATCGGGGCTGTAGCGAAACAGTGCCGCCGGCTTGTCCAAGGGGCTCCATCGTCGGTTGTCGCGAAGGTAGACCCATAGTCGCCCGGTCGCCGTCTTCCCGGTTCCCGGCGCCAGCACGGGAACGGGCGTGTCGTCGGCATGGACCTTCACGCTGGCCATGACGTGATCGGCGATCCGGTCGACCAGCGGTTCCAGCAGCCAGCTTGCCTGGCCGAGCCAGTCCGCCATCGTCGAGCGGCTGATCTCGACACCCTCGCGGGCGTAGATCTGCGACTGGCGATAGAGCGGCAGATGGTCGGCAAACTTCGATACGATGACATGGGCCAGCAGTCCCGGACCGGCGCGGCCGCGCGGTACGGGCAGCGCCGGAGCAGGGGCCTGGCTGATCGCATCGCAGCGGGTGCAGGAAAGCTTGGGGCGGACATGGCGCACGACGCGGAAGCGGCCAGGGACATATTCCAGCACTTCGGTCACGTCCTCACCGAGCTTGCCCATCGTGCAGCCACAAGCCGAGCACCCCTCAGCATCAGGGGCAGCGTGCATGACCTCGTCGCGGGGCAGATGTTCGGGAAGCGGTGCACGGCGGGGTTTGCGCTGCGCCGCTTTGAGGGGAGCATCATCGGGCACATGACCTGCCATCACGCACTCGGCATGGGCATGCTCGGCCTCGAGATCCTCGAGCGTGAGTTCGAGCTGGTCAGCCTGGAGGGTAAGCCGTTCGGAGGATTGGCCGAACTTCATGCGCCGAAGCCGGGCCAACTGGACCTTGAGCTTCTCGATCTGGAGCGTGGTCAGCTTGACCGCGTTGCGGGTCGCCTCATGCGCTTCGCGTTCGGCTTCCAGCGCCTGTTCCGAAGCGGCCAGACGTGCACGCATCGCCTCGGCAAACGCGCGCAGTTCTGCGGGATCGGTAGGGAGTTCGAGATCGTCGGGGGGCACGCACCCCGTTAGCAGAATCGGGTTCAGCACCCAAGCGAAAAGCCCGGAAAACAGGTCGTTTTATACATCAAATCTGGACCGGCAGGCGCGGCGGATCGGGCGCTACCGTACGCCTCCAGTCCATCGCTTCGATCAGCAGCGCAAACTGCGCCGGGGTGAGTACAACGCCGCCCTCGATGAGCGGAGGCCAGACGAAACGGCCGCGCTCCAGGCGCTTGGCAAAAAGGCAAAGGCCGCTGCCATCCCAGTGCAGCGCCTTGAGGTAATTCCCGTTCTTGCTGCGGAACAGGAATACATGCCCGCCGAATGGCTCGACCGCGAACAGCGGCCGAACGAGCGCGGCCAGCCCATCGAAACCGAGCCGCATACTGACCGGCTTACTTGCCAGATAGACCTTCGTTCCGGGAGCCAGCGAAATCACGATATATCCCGAAGCGCACGAAGGACGCGGGCCAGCGCCTTCTCGTTGACGTAGCTGTCCGTGGACAGGCGCACGCCGCTGGGCAGATCGATGTCTATCGCGCCAGGCCGGGCTCCGGGATGCGGACGCACGAGCTCTTCCGGCATCGGGGTACACGACGGTGCGGCCTTCGCCTGCGGGGCTGGCACCGGCGACGTGGGCGCGGGTTGGGACGTCACGATCGAACCATAAGGAATGAACTCCAGCGGCTCGCTGGCGATCGCGGTTGCCTGACGGCGGGCCGAACGCCAGTTGTAGATCAGGCTCTCGGCAATCTCATGGCGCCGGGCGACATCGCGAACCGAAACGCCCTCCTGATCCGCCTGAGCCAGGATCGCGGCCTTCTCCGCATCCGAATACTTCCTGCGCCGCTCCGTGCGCGCGATGATCTCCACCCGGTCTGTCACTTGGCCTCCTTCTGGAGTCCAGAAAGAGACTCCTTACCGGAGGTCCATCACCTTCACGCTCTCACCTCGCAACGCGACCGAGGCCGGACGCTTAC
>NZ_JALHLF010000203.1:0-523 GCF_022832435.1 Novosphingobium organovorum
CGAGATCGCCCGCCTCAGCGAGCGCGGCGCGCTGCTGGTCGATCCGCGCGGCCTCGGCGGCGAGGCGGTCGATCCGGCCTTGCGCCTGCGCGACTTCGGCTTCGGCGATGCGCCATTCGGCTTCGACCCCGGCCTGCGCGGCGGTGGCCTGCGCGAGATCGAGTTCGGCTTTGCGCGCGGCGCGTTCGGCACCTTCGAGCGTGTTGGCAAGGCGCGGGCGCAGCGCTTCGTCCTCGGCCAGCCGCCGCTCGCCCTCGGCCAGTTCCTTCTCCAGCCGGGTGAGCGCTTCAGCGGCGTCGCGGGTGATGCGGTCGGCGTCGCGGTGGTCTTCCTCGAGCCGGGTCTTCTGGCGGTCGAGATCGGCGAGGCGCTGCTCGGCGGCGTCGAGCTGGCTGGTCAGGGTGGAGAGGCGGTGCCCCTGCGCGCTGGCATCGTCGCGCCGGTCGGCCTGTTCGTCGCGCGCGGCGATGAGCGCCTCCGCGCTGGCGGCCTGCGCCTGCTGCGCCTCGTAGGCGGCGCGCTG
>NZ_JALHLF010000203.1:605-3113 GCF_022832435.1 Novosphingobium organovorum
CGCTGCCCACGCGCGCATCGGCGGCTTCGGCGTCCTTGCGCGCGGTTTCGGCGGCCGCGGCGGCATCGCGCCAGCGCGCGTAGACCAGCCGTGCTTCGGCAAGGCGGATCTGGTCGGAGAGCGTCTTGTAGCGCTCGGCCGCCTTGGCCTGGCGGCGCAGCCCGGCGACCTGCCGGTCGAGCCCGGCCATGATGTCCTCGAGCCGGGCAAGATTGGCCTCGGTCGCGCGCAGTTTCTGTTCGGCGTCCTTGCGGCGCACGTGGAGGCCCGAGATGCCCGCCGCATCCTCGAGCATGGCGCGCCGTTCGGCGGGCTTGGCGGAGACCACGGCGGCGATCCGCCCCTGGCTGACCAGCGCCGGGCTGTGCGCCCCGGTGGCCGCATCGGCGAACAGCAGGGCGACGTCCTTGGCGCGCACGTCGCGCCCGTTGACCCGGTAGGCCGAGCCCGCGCCGCGTTCGATCCGGCGCACGACCTCAAGGTCCTCGCGGGTGCTGGTCTGGGCCTGAAGGACGACTTCGGCAAAGGCGCGCGGCGGGCGGTTGGAGGTGCCCGCGAAGATCACGTCCTCCATCCCGCCGCCGCGCATCGATTTGGGCGAGCTTTCGCCCATGACCCAGCGCAGCGCCTCGAGCAGGTTCGACTTGCCGCACCCGTTGGGCCCCACGATCCCGGTCAGGCCGGGTTCGATGTGCAGTTCGCTGGGTTCGACGAAGCTCTTGAAGCCGCTGAGCTTGAGGCGCCGGAAATGCACGGCGGCCCTAACCCGCGTGATGCGGGGGCAGGGCCGCCCCGGTCATCAGCGCGCGCCGGCCTTCTGCAGGTCGGCTTCGAGCTCGGCCCATTCCATCGAGCCGATGTCGTTGCCGTTGAGGAAGAAGGTCGGCGTGCCGGTGATGTTCTTCTCGCTGGTCGCCTTGTCGGTGGCATCGGCGAGCGCCTTGGCCGAAGCGGTGTTGGCGAGGCACTGCGCGGCCTTGTCGGTCGGCAGCCCGCGCGAGGCGAAGAAGTCGGTCATCCCGGCGATACCGGCGAGCGCGGCGAACTGCTTTTCGCGCGGCAGCGAGGAGATCGCTTCGAGCTTGTCCTTGCCCGCGGCCTGCAGGTTGGTGAACATGTTCGGCTGCCAGGCCCAGAACTGTTCGGCCAGCGGGATCACCGCCTCGTCCGAACCGCAGGTGGCGAGCATCGTGGCGGCGATGTCGTAGGGGTTGAGCATGAAGAAGCGGATCTCGTAGCTCACCCGGCCGCTGGCGATGTAGTCGTCGCGCAGCTTGGCGTAGCCCTGCTTGGCGAAGAGCGCGCAGTGCGAGCACGACAGCGCGCCGTATTCGACCAGCTTGACCGGGGCATCGGGGTTGCCCATGCGATAGGCACCGTCGCCGGTCTTGGTGATGACGTCGGACCAGGCCTTGCCCGCCGGAGGGGCGACCTTGGCGAGCGCGGTGTCCGAGGTGGGCGCGCCGGTGCTGGTGTCGGACGAGCCCTTGTCGCCGCAGGCGGCAAGGCCAAGCGCGGTGGGTGCGAGGATCAGGCCGATCGCGAGACGGCGCAGGGCGGAACGGTTCATACGGGGCGAATCCTTTACGATAGGCCAAGTCTGGCAGAAAACGGGCAGGGTGTGAAAGGCGCCCGGCCGCCGGTTGCGCGACCTATGCACAGGTCCGGCGCGCTTCAGGCGGGGTTCGGGCGGGAAATCGGGACCGATCCGGAAGGAACGGAGCGGCCGGGCTTGGTAACAGGCTCTCAGGGCAACCGGCTTCAGGGCAGCGGGCTCTCAGGGCAACAGGGCCTCAGACCTTGCCGGCGGCGTTGCTCATGATGGCATCGGTGATCGCCTGCGAAAGTTCGGGCCAGCTGTGCGCGGCCAGCACCTTGCCGTTGAGCGTGAAGCTGGGCGTGGCGTTGAGCCCGAGCTTGCCGGCTTCGGCCATCTGCGCGCTGAGCTTGTCGAACTGCGCCTTGTTGTCGAAGCACTTGTCGACCGCGGCGTGGCTGAAGCCGAACGGGGCCATGGTGGCGTAGAAATCGAAATCGGCGGCCATCGCGCGCATCCGCTCGGGGTAGGTGCCCTTGTACCAGAGTTCCTGCTTGTCCTGCGGGATCGTGCTGGCCTTGCCGAGCCAGGCCTCCTGGTTCTCCATGAAGGCGTTGTGGCGCTTGAAGAAACCTTTGGGGTCGCCGCAGGCGGTGAGCATGGCGACGGTGAGATCGACCGGGTTGCGCAGCAGGTTGGTGACGGTCAGCGCGACCTTGCCTTGCGGGATCACCTTGCCGCGCAGGACGGGATCGGATTCCTTGGTCATCTCGGCGCAGTGGGGGCAGGTGTAGCTGACGTATTCGGTCACCTTCACTTGCGCGGCGGGGTTGCCCACCATGTAGCTGCCGTTGGCGGTGACGACCACCTGCTGGCTCCAGTCGGCCTTTTGTGCGGCGGCGGCCTTTGGCGCGGCGGCGAACAGCGGGCCCGCTGCGGCAAGGCCAAGGCACGCCCCGGCTCCGGCGGCC
>NZ_JALHLF010000204.1 GCF_022832435.1 Novosphingobium organovorum
CCCCCGCGCGGCGAGCGCGGGCCCGCGCCCCGCCACGCCCGAAGCCGAGCGGACAGGTCCCAGAGGGGGCGTATCGGATGCGCCGGCGGCCATCAGCGTGCCTTCGCGCCTCCCGTGGCACTGGCCGTGGCACCGGCGCCCTCACCCGCAGGTTCGAGCAGCGCCTCGACGATCTGGCGAAAGGCCATGCCGCGCGCCTCGTAGTCGCGGAACTGATCGAAACTGGCGCAGGCGGGCGAGAGCATGACCACGTCGCCGGGGACGGCCGCTTCCATCGCCTGACGGATCGCCTCGGCCATCATCTCGCTGCGCACGACATGGGTGTAGGGTTCGAGAATCTCGGCGAAAAGATGACCCGCATCACCAATGGTGTAGGCCGCCTTGATGTTGCCGAACCAGGGCTTGCACTCGTCCAGATTGTCGCCCTTGGGCAGGCCGCCCAGAATCCAGTGGATGCGCGGGGCCGGATCGGGCCGGAAGGCGGCGATCGCGGGCGCGGCGGAGGCCGGGTTGGTGGCCTTGGAATCGTTGATGTAAAGCACGCCGTTCGCCTCGGCCACGCGCTCCATGCGGTGGGGCAGCCCGCAGAAGGTGCGCAAGGCGGGCTCCCACTGCGCGCGGGTGAGGCCGAGCGCCTCGACCACGGCGACCGCTACGGCCGCGTTCTGCAGGTTGTGCGGGCCTTGCAGCGAGGGCCAGCCCGGCTGGAGTTCGGCGAGGTCTGCACCGTCCACCCGCTGCACGCAGCCCGGCGTGCGGCGCCTTTCCTCGCGCGCGGCGATCCCCAGCGTGGTCTCGTCGCCGCGCCCGAAGACGGCGGCGCGCGTGTCGGCCTGCATCGCGAAGAGCCGCGCCTTGGACGCGGCGTAACCGGCGAATCCCTCGTAGCGGTCGAGATGGTCGGGCGTGACGTTGAGCAGCGCGGCGACATCGCAGTCGAGGTTGTGGGTGAGATCGATCTGGTAGCTCGACAGTTCGAGCACGTAGACCCCGCTCGCGCTCGCGGTGGGTTCGAGCGGGTCGGTGCCGAGCACCGGCAGGCCGATGTTGCCGCCCATGCGCGCGGGCACGCCCGCTTCCTCGAGCAGGTGGCGCACCAGCGAGGTGGTGGTCGACTTGCCGTTGGTGCCGGTGATGCCCACCACGCGGTGTTCGGGCAGGTCCTGCCGGGCGAGCGCAAAGAGTTCGATGTCGCCGATCACCGGCACGCCCGCGCGCGCGGCGGCGGCGGCGATCGGGTGGCTGTTGAGCGGCACGCCGGGCGAGACGACCACGCCGTCGAACCCGGCAAGGTCCGCGCCGACCGGATCGGCCAGTTCGCAGCGTCCTTGCGCGCAGGCCTCGGGATTGGCGTCGAGCACCGCCTGGCGCGGCTCGTCGCGGCTGTCCCAGGCCATCACGCTCGCCCCGCTTTCGAGCAGCGTGCGCACCGCCGTCATCCCCGAACGGGCAAGCCCGAGGACCGCGTAGCGTTTACCGGCGAAGGCGGGGGATACGATCATGACGCGCCCCTTATCGCAGCTTGAGCGTGGCGAGGCCAAGCACCGCAAGCACCAGCGAGATGATCCAGAAGCGCACCACCACGGTCGATTCCTTCCAGCCCAGCTGTTCGAAGTGGTGGTGGATCGGCGCCATGCGGAACACCCGGCGCCCGGTGCGCTTGAACCAGAACACCTGGATGATGACCGAGGCGGCCTCGAGCACGAACAGCCCGCCGACCACCGCCAGCACGATCTCGTGGTGCGCGGCCACCGCCACGCAGCCCAGCGCGCCGCCGAGCGCAAGGCTTCCGGTATCGCCCATGAACACCGCCGCGGGCGGCGCGTTGAACCACAGGAAGGCCAGGCACGCGCCCATGATCCCGGCGCAGAAGATGGCGAGTTCGCCCGCTCCCGGCACGTGCGGGATACCCAGGTAATGCGCAAAGTCGACGCGGCCGGCGAGATAGCAGATGATCGCGAAGGTGCCCGCCGCGATGAACACCGGGAACGTCGCCAGGCCATCGAGCCCGTCGGTCAGGTTGACCGCGTTGCCCGCGCCCACGATCACGAAGGCCGCAAAGACGTAGTAGAGCGGGCCGAGCGGGATGTAACGCCCGGTGAGGAAGGGCACGTAGAGGTTGGTGTTCAGCTGGCTGACGATGATGTACGAAGCGATCCCCGCGACCACGAATTCGAGCGCCAGTCGCAGCTTGCTCGACAGCCCGGCGGTGCTGCGCTTGGACACCTTGTCGTAGTCATCCATGAAGCCGATCGCGCCAAAGCCCACGGTCACCGCGATGCAGGCCCACACGAAGGGGTTGGCCAGGTCCATGAACAGGACCATCGCCGCGAGCAGCGCGGTGAGGATCATCAGCCCGCCCATGGTCGGCGTGCCGCGCTTGGCAAGGTGGCTCTGCGGGCCGTCCTCGCGGATCGGCTGGCCCTTGCCCTGGCGCACGCGCAGCATGTTGATGAAGCGCGGCCCGATCAGCAGCCCGAGCGCCAGCGCGAACAGCAGCGCGCCTCCCGAACGGAAGGTCTGATATCGGAAGAGATTGGCCAGGCCCTCGAAGTGGAACCAGTCAGCGATCAGATACAACATCGTGCGGGAGCGACCCCCTACCCTTCCTGCCTTGCGAGCTGCGAAACGAGAGAAGCCAGGCCCACCGAATTGGACCCCTTGACGAGAATCGCATCGCCGCTTTCGAGCCCGAAAGCGCGCAGGCGATCCCCCGCTTCCCCCACGCTCTGGCAATGCGCGAAGGCGCTCGGTTTGCCAAGCGATTTGGCCTCGTTTTCCCCGGCGTGCACCGCATTTGAAACCGCCTTCGCCGCAATTTCGAGTTCGCGTGCGAGCGGCTCCATTTCGGCGCCGACGAGCACCGCGAAATCGACCCCGGCCTCGGCCAGCGGCTGCGCCAGCGCGGCGTGGTAGCCCGGCCCGTGGGTGCCCAGTTCCTTCATCGCGCCCAGCACCGCGATGCGCCGCTTCGCGCTGGTGCGGCCAAGCTGCGCCAGCGTCGCGCGCATCGAGGCGGGGTTGGCGTTGTAGCTTTCATCGATCAGGAGCGCGGTGCGCCTGCCCTGCGCGTCGGGCGCGCCGCC
>NZ_JALHLF010000205.1 GCF_022832435.1 Novosphingobium organovorum
CACCGCCGCCCCGCCCTCGCTCGGCGAAGTCGCGCGGCGCGTGCCGGGCGTCATGAGCCAGCCCGCGGGCGCCGGACAGACCGCGATCCTGGTGCGCGGGATCGGCCTCGTCGGTGACACCACCACCGCAGTCTACTTTGCCGACGTGCCGATCGCAGGGCCCTCGGGCACCGGCAGCGACGGCGCGCGCACATCCTCGGACATCGCGCTGATCGACGTCGCGGGGATTTCGGTCGCGCGCAACGCGCGCGGGACCGAACACGGCGTGGGCGCCCTCGCGGGGGAAATCGCGGTCTCCCCCACGGCGGCCAGGATCGGCGTGAGCGAGGCCAGCGCCAGCCTTGCTGCCGGTCTTCAGGAAGGCGGCGCACCCAGCCTTGCCGCCTCGGGCATGGGCAACCTGCCGCTCGGCCCATCCGCCGCGCTGCGGCTGGTGGGCTATGCGCAGCATAGCGGCGGCTACGTCGACAACGTGCGCACAGCCCAGCGCAACGTCAACGCCAGCACCACGCGCGGCCTGCGCGCCGCACTGGCCTGGGAACCCGACGCGCTGACCACGACCGACACCCTGGTGATCTGGCAGGAGCGCCGGATCGGGGATAGCAGCGTCTGGTCGCGGGATCTGGGCGCCTACCGCACCGACCGCTATTTCAGCGCCCCCACCCGGCACGATTTCGGCCTCGCGCGGCTGCGCGTCGATCGCGCGCTGGGCGCGGTGACGCTGACCTCGGTTTCGGCCGCCTACCTCTGGAACATCGACCGGCGCTACGACCGCACGCGGGTGACCCAGCTCCAGGCCACCGATCCCGAAGGCTGCATGCGCTACTTCGCGCTGGAGACCACCGCCTGCGACACCGCGCAGGCCGAAACCTTCGAAAGCTACGTGCTGGGGCTCACCCCCACGCTGCTTCACGTGCCGATCCGATCGCAGCGGCAGATACAGGAAGTGCGCCTTCATGCCGAGCGTTCGACCGGGCTGTCCTGGGTGCTGGGCGCCGTGATCGACCGCCGCCACGAAGCGCTGCGCAGCGCGCTGTCGAGCGTGTCGCTGCCCGATCTCACGCCCCAGACCTATTTCGGCGTGCGCAGCCTGGCCGTGACCCGCGCGCAGAAGGCCGCCTTCGCCAACGCCAGCTACCGCGACAGCGCGGGGCTGCGGCTGGCCGCCGGGCTGCGGATCGAAAGCTACAGCCTCGTTTCGCAAGGCGACGTCGAAGTGCCCAACGTCATCAGCGGCTCGATCGATTCCTGGCCACGCACGGTGCGCCGTTCGCACGGCTGGCAGGGCAGCGTCCATGCCGACGTGCCGATCGCCGACCACCTCGACCTGCACACCCAGCTTAGCCGGACCGACCGGCCCGGCGGCGTCAACACCGCGCCCGCGCTCGTCACGGGGCATTTCACCTATGACGGCGATACCCTGTGGGGGATCGAGACCGGGCTGCGCTGGAGCCTCGACCAGCGGCTCGACCTCTCGCTCACCGCGTTCCTCAACGACTGGCGCGACATGCAGTTTCGCGCCTTCTCGGACAACCGCTCGTTCGCCTACCTCGTCAATATCGGCAACGCCGCGCTGCAGGGGGCGGAGGCCAGCGCGCGGCTGCACGCCGGGCGGCTGCGCGCCGGGCTGGACGTGAGCTACATCGATGCGCGGCTCAACCGGGTGACCGATGCCGCCGCCCTGGCCGGGGACGCGCGCGCGGACGACCGGCTGCCTTTCGTGCCCTCGCTGCGGGCCAACGCGCGGGTGTCGCGCCGGTTCGTGCTGGGTGATACCCGCAGCCTGCGCCTCGCGGCCGAATGGGAAGTGCAGAGCGGGTTCGAATCGACGTTCCGGCGCGACGACCCCAATCGCGCGCGCACGCGCGCGCACCAGCTCGCCAATCTCGATCTGGTCTACGCAAGCCCGCTCGGCGAACTCGCGCTCAGCGTAAAAAACCTCTTTGACTCAACCGCGATCCTGCGCATGGTAAGCAACGGCTATGGAGCCGACCAGACGCTCAGCGCGGGCCCGCGGGAATGGGTTCTTTCCCTCAGCCGGCCTTTCTGAACGCCGCGGTCGCCGCCTGCCTCGTCGCGCGCGGTCACACGAGCGACGGCGCGGCACCATGGCCAGGGCGTTCATCCCGGCGCCCAAGGGGCACAATCCAGGGATACATGGGGGTTGCAATGAAGCAGGCCAATCCGCTGGCCGGCCATGATGGGGCGTGCGGCGATGCGCCGGACGACTACGCCCGCTTCCTTCCGGCGCTGCGGGGGTTTTTCCTGCGCCGGCTGGGCCATGCCCACATGGCCGAGGATCTGGCGCAGGACGTCATGGTGCGCATGCACGCGCGCAGCCAGGCGAGCGCGATCCTCAATCTGGAGGCCTATATCTTCCAGACCGCCTCGAGCGTGCTGCGCGATCACCTGCGCCGCGAGAGCGTGCGCGGGGTCGTTGTCGCCTGCGACCCTGCGGACCTGGAAAATAATGCTGTGGAGCTTGGCCCCGACCGCGTCTTACAGGCAAGGGACGAACTGGCCCGCGTCGCGAGCGCGCTCAACGAGCTGCCCGAGCGCACGCGCGACATCTTCCTGATGCGGCGCTACGAAGGACTGGCCTATGGCGAAATCGCCCAGAGGGTCGGAATTTCGGTCAGCGCGCTTGAAAAGCACATGACAAAGGCGATCGCGCACCTTGCGCGCCGCCTGGCAAAGTAACTACCGGCTTGCGCGTGATGGACCCGACCCAACCCGATCTCTACGACATTGCCGCGGCGCATTTCGCGCGCCTTGAAGCCGGGCTCGCGGACGCCGACGAGCAGGCCGAGATCGAGCGCTGGTGCGCGCTCTCGCCCCGGCACCGCGCCGCGTTCGAAGCCATGTCCGCAGGCTGGGAGCTGGCTGGCGCCGCGCACGGGGACCCCACCTTGAAGGCGATGCTGGCCGGGCTCGGCGATCGCTACCCCACCTCGGGCGCGCGTCTCGCCGCCGAGGGCATGGCCCCCGACCGGACCACCGACGACGATCGCGACGCCGAAGAGGCCTCGCCGCGCGCGCACGGTTGGCCGCGCTGGACGCCGGTCGCGCTCGC
>NZ_JALHLF010000206.1 GCF_022832435.1 Novosphingobium organovorum
GCCGATCTCGGGCTCGAACCGCTCGACCGCGGCGAGCCGGTGTTCGCAGCGGGCGCGGCCATCGACCGGGCGAGCGCGCTGGGCTGGCTCTACGTCTCCGAGGGCTCCAACCTGGGCGCCGCACTGCTGCGCAAGGCGGTGGCGCCGCTCGGCCTGTCCGACGATTTCGGGGCGCGCCATCTTGCCCCTGCGCCCGAAGGCCCCGCCGCGCACTGGCGCGAATTCGTCGCCGCACTCGACACCGTGCCGCTCGACGCCGAAGAAGAGGCCCGCGCGACCGAGGCCGCGCGCCGCGCCTTCGTCCACGTCCAGGCGCTGGCCGACGCCTGCCTGGCGGAGCAGCGCCTTGGCTGAACCGAGCCTCGCCCCCGGCGAAACCGAGCCCGGCCCTCAGCTCGTCACCAGCCGCGTCGTGCGCACGATCTGGCTTGGCGCCGGGCTGGCGCTGATCGGGCTGGGCGTGATCGGACTGTTCCTGCCGCTGGTCCCCACCTTCGATTTCCTGATCCTCGCGCTGCCCTGCCTCGCGCGCTCCTCTCCCCGGCTCGAAAGCTGGCTGCTCAACCACCCGCGACTAGGTCCGGGGCTCAAGGCGTGGAAGGAAAACCGTGCGGTCACCCGCACCGGCAAGCGCATGGCGATCCTGGGCATGTCGGCGGGCTTTGCGCTCTTCGTGATCCACGCCAGGCCAAGCCTGTTCGTCGCGGTCGCGGTGGGCCTCGCCATGGGTACCGCCGCGCTGTGGGTGATCAGCCGACCGGAGGCCAAAACCTCCAACAGGGAAAAAGGGAATAACGACGATTCAAGGGGTTAACACCCCTTGCCCCCGGACTGCCGACCGCATCTCCCGCGCGCGCCTGTTGGCGCATGAGCGGTGGGGTCGATGCCGATCACCGCTGCAAAGACCGCGCCAAGCGCCTGCGTGAACTGGCCATTGCCGCATCCCACGTCAAGCGCGACGCGCCGCGCGGGCGCGAGACGCGCCAGTTCCTGCGCCAGTGCGGCGGGATAGTCGGGCCGAAAGCGCGCATAATCCGCGCCGCCCTGATCGAACCAGTTCGCCATTCCCGCCACCCTAGTGGATTGATTTTGACATTTGCATCCCCTGGCGGCTGGTATGGGCCTGCAAATGTCAAAATCGTAAAATCCACTAAAATCAAATGAATGCTAGTGGTTCGAAGAGATTCTGACATTTGAGCACGCCCTATCCGATAGGGTACCAAATGTCAGAATCGAACCACTAGCCCCGCCGGACCGGCCCACCAACCCCGGCGTTAGGTATCGATCATCCGCACGAGCGCGGGGGAAATCCATTCGCGCACCAGCCCCCCCTCGCGCAGCAGGAGACGCGCGGCGAGGTCATGGGTGCGGCACGCGCGCTTTGCCGCTGCGGGCTCGAGCACGCCGAGCGNCCCGCCGGACCGGCCCACCAACCCCGGCGTTAGGTATCGATCATCCGCACGAGCGCGGGGGAAATCCATTCGCGCACCAGCCCCCCCTCGCGCAGCAGGAGACGCGCGGCGAGGTCATGGGTGCGGCACGCGCGCTTTGCCGCTGCGGGCTCGAGCACGCCGAGCGCGCTCGCCCAGGCGTCGGCCCACATCGCCGAGGCGTGGACGACGCTGACCGCCAGCGCATGGCCGACCGGCTGTCCGCTGCGCGGATCGATCGTGTGGCGCCCGCGCACATAATCGCCCGAAGTCGCCACCGCCAGCTGGTGGAGCGCCACCCGCAAGGGGGCAATGCCCATCACCGGCGTATCGAGATCAACCCACCAGGGATCGCCATCGGGCCGCAGGCCCAGGCCCGCAAATTCACCGCCGATCTCGACCAGCGCGTGGCCGATCCCCCGTTCGCGCAGCAGCGCGGCGAGCGCATCGACCGCAAAGCCCTTGGCAATCCCCGACAGGTCGAGCCAGACCCCGCCGGGCTGGCGCAGCCGCGCAGTCTGCGGTTCCCACGCAAGCCGCGCGCAACCCGAAGCCCGGCGCGCCGCGTCGAGCGCACGCGCATCCGTCCGGTCGCCCGGCGGGGTATCAGCGAGGTCGGGCCCGTGCCCCCAGTGGCACACCAACCGCCCGATCGCCGGGTCGAACGCCCCGTCGCTCTGCGCGTGCACGGTCAACGCGCAGGCGATCACGCGCGCAAAATCGGCCGGCAGGATCGCCCAGTGCCCCGCAGGCGCGCGGTTGAACCGGCCCAGCGCCGAATCCACGCGCCAGTGGCTCATCTGCGCAAGGATCACCTCGAGCCGATGAGCGATGGCCCCCACCAGCTCGCCCGGCACGAAGCGGCCTGCCGGAGCCGCAAGACGCACCCGCCAGAGCGTCCCCATCGTCTCCCCGCCGATCTCGAACAGATCGGCCTCGGGTCTCCAGCCGACCAGCGCCTGCGGGTCGATCGCGCCGGGCAGCGCCAGACGCACGGGCTGCGGGTCTGGCGCCGGGGAAACGCAGGACAGGGTCATGACCGTCTCGTTCAAGGGGTCAGGGCGCCGGGACTTCCACCGTCATGGTGTAGCTCATGCGCCGTTCGCTGGCCCTGGGTTCGCTCGGGTGGTTGTCGGTCAGGCTCGCGCTGATCCAGTACATGCCCGCAACCGTCCATTTGATGCGCACCAGACCGTCGGGCCCGGTGGTCAGTTCCTGTGCATCTTCCTGCTCACGAAACTTCTTTTCGCCGGGGATGACGGTGACCTTCACGCCCGCCGCCGGCTTGCCATCGACGAGAAAGCGGAACTGCCCCTCCTCATCGGCGACGAGCGCGTCGGGGTGCGTGACCGGGTCGAGCTGCAGCCCCTTGCCGCTGGTGTCGAACACCGTGCGGGTGGGCGCATCGGCGGTGACGAAGATGTAGTTCGCCATCTGGCTTTCGACCAGATGGACGTCGGTCGCACCTGCGGGAATGTCGGCCACGCTCGCCACGCTCTTCATCGGGGCGCGCGGGCCACCTTCACCACCGGGACCACCGGGACCACCCGGACCGCGCTCACCGCCCGGTGCCATACCCCCGGCTCCGGGACCACCCGGCGCGCCAGCGGGAGCGCCGCCCGGCCCGCCCGGA
>NZ_JALHLF010000207.1 GCF_022832435.1 Novosphingobium organovorum
TGGCAGCCGGATTGAGGAAGGTGGCCGGACTGGCGGCCATGACCGGTGCGGGGCCATAGGCCGGGCCGGAGCCGCTCGCGCCGCGCTCGGCGCGCGGGGCGAGGCCGAAGACCTGCCAGGCCGAAACCATCGTGCCCGCGACCTTGAACACCATGACCATCAGCGCGACGTGGACCGCGGCGACCACGAAGAAGGCCATTGCCGCGCGCCCGTCCAGCTCGCCCAGCTGCGCCGAGCTGACCAGCGCGTTGACGATCGGCACCAGCAGTTCGAGGATGATCCCCCCGCCCATGACCACGAACAGCGGGGTAAAGGCGGTCAGCACGACCCCGCGCAGCCAGCCCACGGCAAGCCCGCGCGTGCCCGAAAACAGCCCGAGCAGGACGAACAGCGGCCCCAGCGCGAGCAGCACGCCCAGCGCAATGCGCGCGGTCAGCAGCACCCCCACGGTGCCCAGCAGCAAGAGGATCGCGCCCATCCACATCACCCCTTCGGGCGACATCAGCGAGGCCACGCTCTGCGCGGCCTGCGCCGCGTCCTTGCCGTTCTGCTTGGCGGCATCGGCCGAGCTTTGCGCGGCCTCCCCGATCTGGTTGACGACCCCGAAGACGAGATCAATGCGATCGGCGAAAATCTGCGTCGCCGAACCCTTCGCGCCCATCAGCTGGCCCGCGATCCAGTCCGGCCCGGCGATGGCAAAGCTCCACACCATGCCCTGGTAAGCGATCCAGCTGCTGGTGAAGAGCAGCACCACGCCGATGGTGATCATGCGCGGCACCAGCGCCGAAACGCCAAGGCGCGAGCGCCCGGTCATCAGCAGGATCGCAAAGAGCGCGACGTAGAGCGTCAGCAGGATGGTGACCGCGGGCAGCAGCACGCCGTCGGTGCCGAACAGCCGCCCGAACGCGCTCGCGCCCATTTCGTTGGCCATGCAGTCGACCGCGCGCAACGCCGGGCCGACCCCGTTCGAGGCCTGCTGCGTCAGTTGCTGGCAGATGTCGCTTGCCATGCCCGCTTACTCGGCCGCCTCGGTCCAGCGCGCGCCAGCCGGGGCTGCCGCATCCTCGCCCTCCTCGCCGGTGCCTTCGCCATCCCCCGGCCAGGCCATACCGGTGAGCGGGGTGAACCAGCCGCGCGGGGCATCGCCGTAGCGTTCGCGCAAGGTGTCGAGCTTGCGCACCGTGCTCTCGCGCCCGGACAGCACGGTGAGCACCTCGGGCAGGCCCGAAAGATCGAGCCGGACCACCACCGAGGCATCGCTCTGGCGGATGAGGAAGCAGCGCGAATGCGCGGGCAGCGTGCGGATGACCTCGAGTTCGTGGTGCGAAAGGCCAAAGCCCTCGCAGTAGTCTTCGGGCCGGGCGCGCGAATTGGGCATGAACAGCATCGTCGCGGTCTGTTCGACCAGCGCGGTGGCAATTTTGCTGTCGAGCGCGTCGCGCGCGGACTGGGTGGCAAAGCCAACCAGCGCGTTCCTCTTGCGCAGCGTTTTCAACCAGTCACGGATGCGCGCGGCAAAGACCTCGTCGTCGAGCGCCTTCCACCCCTCATCGATGAGGATCATCGTCGGCTCGCCGTCGAGGCGCTCCTCGATGCGGTGGAACAGGTACATCATGACCGGGGTGCGCAGGCGCGGGTTCTCGAGCAGCGCGGTCATGTCGAAACCCATCACGCGGGTGTCGAGATCGAGCCGGTCGTGCGTGTTGTCGAACAGCCAGCCATGCTCGCCGCTGCCGTTGGGCCCTTGCGCGATCCAGGCGTCGAGCCGCGAGGCGAGATCGCCCGGCTCGGGGCGGCGCGCGCCGGCGAGCAGTTCGCGAAAATGCGACAGGCGGCGCAGCGCGGGGTCGTTGTGGTAGGCCGCATCGACCGCCTGCGCGATCGTCGCCATTTCCTCCGGCCCATGCGCGGCGAGCAGAACGCCGAGCCAGTCGCGCAGGAACGCGCGGTTGGTCTCGCTGTCGGGCAGCGCGAGCGGGTTGAAGCCGGTGGGGTGGCCCGCCGCGATGCGGCTGTAGGTGCCCCCGATGCCGCGCAGGAACACCTCGGCGCCGCGATCCTTGTCGAACAGGATGGTGCGCGGGGCGAACTTCTGCGCCTGCGCGGCGAGGAAGTTCATGACCACCGTCTTGCCCGAACCCGACGGACCGATGACGGTGAAGTTACCAAGGTCGCCCTGGTGGAAGTTGAAGAAGAACGGCGTCGCGCTGGTGGTCGAGAGCAGCGTCACCGCCTCACCCCAGTGGTTGCCGCTGGCCTGGCCGAGAGAGAAGCCGTGGAGCGAGCCGAAGCAGGCCATGTTCGCGCTCGAAATGAGCGAACGGCGCACGAGGAAATCCTCGTTGCCCGGCAGCTGGCCCCAGAACGCGGGTTCCAGGTTCGCGTCCTCGCGCACCGCGACCGCGCCCGCATCGGCGAGCGCCGCCGCGCAGGCCGCGCTGACGTTGTCGAGCGCGTCGAGCGTGTCGGCGCGCACCAGCACCGAGAGATGGTGGTCGCCAAAACCGACCGCGCCGGTCCCCAGCGCGTCGCGCGCGGCAACCATCTCGCCGCGCTCGGCCATGGCTTCCTCGTCCGCCGAACGCAGGCGGCGGATGGCAAGGTCGATCCGTTCGCGCGCGATCTGCCGGTCGGCGGGGGCATAAGTCTCGGTCAGCACCAGTTCGGCGGGCAGGCGCAGCAAACCGTCGGTCAGGCCCGGCCCGGTGGCGTCGGGATAGTCCTTCAGGCTGATCAGCGCGCCGAAGCTGGGCTGTCCGCTCGCGCCGCGCAGTTCGAGCGCATCGAGCCCGAAATTGATCCGCCGGTAGGGCAGCATGTGGCCGATGTCGGTGCCCTCGGCGGGGCGGCGCACCGGCGCC
The DNA here is from genome assembly GCF_022832435.1 of Novosphingobium organovorum. Lineage (GTDB taxonomy): Bacteria > Pseudomonadota > Alphaproteobacteria > Sphingomonadales > Sphingomonadaceae > Novosphingobium > Novosphingobium organovorum. The sequence continues at coordinate 2,862 of NZ_JALHLF010000207.1, forward strand.
ATCTCGCCGTTGTAGAGCGCGCTCAGCAATTCGAGCACTTCCGAGCAGGTCCCGCTCGCGCCCTGGTAATCGCCCAAGAGCCGCGCACCATAGGCGCCGAGCGAGGCAACCATCGCGCTTGCCGCTGCGCGCAGCGCGCGCACGTCGGCCGGATCGGCCGCATCCGCATCCTCGCCGCGCCGTCCGCGCAGCAGCC
>NZ_JALHLF010000208.1 GCF_022832435.1 Novosphingobium organovorum
CCTCGTCGCCATCGGCGCTGGCAAAGCGGATCGGCGCGGGCGCGTCGGGCCCGGCGGGCGCGCCAAGCGCGGCGAGCTGGCGTTCACCCTCCAGGTACTGCCCGGCGCCGGGCGCCTGATAGCCGAACTCAAGGTCGTTGAGCTTCTTGAGCGCCTGCTGGTTGGCGCGGGTCTGGAACTCGGTCTCGAGGAAGTTGATCTGCTGCTGGGTGTAGACCATCCGCTTCTCGGTCGCGTAGACCTCGCTCTTGACCGCGTTGACCCGCAAGGTGAGCGCGACGAGCATGGCCCCGCACACCACCAGCACCGAAATCCAGCCGATGGAACGGACGCGATCCTGTGTCAGATTCATGCGGATTTCCTTCCAGGCTTGCGAACGTCGTGCGGGGCTGAGGGGGCTGAAGTAGAACGGGCGGGTGCGGCGCTGCGCCGCGCGCTTCGCAAGGTGGCCGAACGCGAACGCGGATTGGCGTCGAGCTCGGCGGGCGAGGGTTTGACCGGTTTGGCCACCCCGGCAAAGGTCGCCGCCGGTCCCGATGCGACGAGCGGGACATGGCGCGAGGTCGTCTGCCCCTGCCCGCTGGCGTCCTTGAGGAAGCGCTTGACGATGCGGTCTTCGAGCGAGTGGAAGGTGACGACGGCAAGCCGCCCGCCTTCGCACAGCAGCTCTTCGGCGCCCGCCAGCGCGGCCTCCAGCTCGTCAAGCTCGCCGTTGACGTGGATGCGGATCGCCTGGAAACTGCGCGTGGCCGGGTCCTTGGGCGCGCCGGGCCGGTGGCCGAGCGCCTTGCGGATGACCTGCGCGAGCTGGCCGGTGGTGGTCAGCGGACGCGCCGCGACGATCGCGCGCGCGACCCGGCGCGACTGGCGCTCCTCGCCGTAGAGGTAGAGCACGTCGGCGATCGCGCTTTCCTCACCCTCGTTGACGAAATCCGCCGCCGAGATGCCGTCTTGACTCATGCGCATGTCGAGCGGCCCGTCGAGCGCGAAGGCAAACCCGCGTTGCGCCTGGTCGAGCTGCATCGAGGAGACACCGATGTCGGCCACCACTCCGTCGACGGTCGCGACGCCCGCGTCGCGCAGGGCCTCGACCATTTCGGAGAAGCGGCGCGGATGCAGCACCAGACGCGGCGGGTCCATCGCCAGTTCGGGCCAGCACTCGGGATTGGCGTGGACCGCGGCGATCGCATCGGGATCGCGGTCGAAGGCGTGAACGGTTGCGCCCGCGTCGAGCAGGCGGCGGGTGTAGCCGCCCGCGCCGAAGGTCGCATCGACCAGCACCGTGCCTTCACCCGGCTCCAGCGCCGCGACGACTTCCTCGAGGAGGACGGGGATGTGCGGGGCCGCGCTCATTTGCCTTTGACTTTCGCGATTTCGGCCTCGGCCAGCGAACGGCAGGTGGCAACGATGGTGGCCATCTCGCCATCGCCCTCGAGCGCGTAGAGCTCGGCCGGGTTCCACAGCGTGATGAAGCGGCCCACGCCCTGGAAGAAGAGCTGGTCCTCGATGTTGGCAAGGCCCATCAGCGCGTCGGGCAGGACGAAGCGGCCCGAACCGTCGAACGGGACCTGCTGGAACGAGTAGAGCTGCATTGCCCGCTTGTCGCGGTTGTAGGGACGCCCGGCACGGTCGGCGCGCTCTTCCTCGGCGTCGAGCTGCTTTTCGAAGTCGTCGACGCGCGACAGGCCAAAACCCACGAGGCAGTTCCATTCGGCGTGCTTGGCCAGGCACAGCACGTCCTTGCCGCTCGATTCGCGCACCGTGGGGCGAAGCGTGTTGGGCAGCACGAAGCGCTTCTTGTCGCGCAAAAGCGAGAAGCCCTGTCCGCTATAGATGGTTGGCTGCCCAGCCATGCCGCCCCGTACGCCCCTATTGGGTAATGCCTCCCGGAGCATGACCGACAGTGTCCCGCCGCACGTGTGCGCGAAAGGGTTCCGCTCCTTTCGCCAGGAGACGGCGAGACTCAATCATTCCGATTGCCTGTCCTTCTACCGTTCGCCGGGCGGGGATTAAAGGGAAATTTGGGGAATGGTGGGAATTTTGAGCCGCTCCGACCCTTAACGCAGATTTACCGAGGGATTTTCGCGTGGTTTGCTTAAGCCGATTTTAAGCATGTAAATTGCGTATTTTTCGCAGTTTACACGATATTTTCCGGCAAATTTTAGCCGCCCGGCAGCGCGTGCCGCGCCGTCCCCATTCGTCCCCACCCAATCCCCTGATTACCCCAAAAGCGCACCGCAACGCACACACCCACGGACACAGAGCCGCCCCCTGCAGGCCCCGCGCGGGGCCTGCACGCTGCACCGCACCACGGCGCTGCCGCGAAGCGAATCGCCCGAATACGCGGTTTTCCATGGCGCGATTACGCCGTTTTCCGGGGTTTCACGCGGCTCGGCGGGGGCGTTGCAGCGCAGCCGCCCAGCGCGTCCCGGCGCGTGCTGGCAGGCTCCGGGGACAGCGAGGCGATTCGCCGGCGCGCCGATGCGTCCCTGCATTTCCCCATAAGCACCCGTCCGCAGGGATTCCCCGTTCTTCCCGCCCCGGCTCTCCGCGCCCCACCCCGCCCGCACGGCACGATGGCGCCCCGGTGCGCGCGCGATTTTACGCACAATCCGCTTAGCCACCCGCTTCGCGCCTCACGCCATCCCCGGCGCATCCCCGCCCATCCCCGGCGCATCGGCGTCCCGATCTGACCGCCCGGAGGGCGCGCAGGACAGCCCCGCCGGGCGCATCGGGTATCGTGAAGGCACAGGATCAGGACAGGGGAGGCCGAAACCCGCGCGCCGACGGCTCCGGACTCGCCCCTGCGTGATAGACCCTATCGGGCCACGCCAGAGCGTGCCGGCGCTGGTGGGAAAGCCGAAAAAGCCGATCGCCCGCGGACGTCGGGCATCGATCAGACGGCGAGCGGGCCAACAGCAAACGGGCCAACAGCAAACAGGCCGCGATCAGACCGCCCCCGCCTGCCTCTCAGGGGTTGGGGTAGGCGTTGGGGATGGTCTGCCGGGCCGGGTTGCCCGGCGCAGCGGTGCCCGGGCCGCCGTTCGCCCCGGCGCG
>NZ_JALHLF010000209.1 GCF_022832435.1 Novosphingobium organovorum
CGACACCGGGGCCAGGAGCGGCGCTGCCGGCAAGACGCCCGTCCGGGCCGACACCGGCGCCGCGCTGTCGCGCCGCCTGGCGAGCATCGAGGTTGCGGAGGCGGCCAACCAGTGACGGCGCTGGCCTTCCAGACGACAACGCCCACGACGGTCCCGACCGGCACCAGCCGGCTGCTCAACGTGCGCCAGCGCGCGCTCATCGTTGCCAAGCTGCGCGTGCTGTGGGTGCTGGGGCTGTTCCTGCTGGTCGGGCTGGGCGCGGTGCTGCGTATCGTCTATTTGGGGACCACCGGCGCCTCGCCGCGCGAGGTGAGCCTGGCCGACCTGCTCACCCCCCAGCGCGGCGAGATCGTCGATCGCAACGGCGTGCCGCTGGCGCGCGATTTTCGCGTCTATTCGCTGTGGTTCAACCCCAAGGCGATGACCGAAGGCGCGCCGCTGATCCACACGCCCGAGCAGGTCGCCGACGGCCTGCTGCGCATCTTCCCCGATCTCGACCGGGCCAAGGTGCTCGAGCGGCTGCGCTCGGGCAAGCCGGGCTACTTGCGCAAGTCGCTGCTGCCCGAAGAGGCCAACGCGGTCCACGAACTGGGTGAGCCCGCGCTTGAATTTCCGCTCGAGACCACGCGTTTCTACCCGCAGGGCTCGCTCGCCGCGCACGTGCTGGGCTATGTCGACAGCTACGGGCAGGGCAAGGTCGGCATGGAAGAAGCGCTCGACAAGCAGCTGGTCAGCGCCAAGGGCCGCGAGACGCCTTCGGTGATCTCGATCGATTTTCGCGTCCAGAGCGCGCTCGAGGACGAACTGGGCAAGGCCATCCAGCTGAGCGACGCCAAGGGCGCGGCGGGCGTGGTGCTCGACGTGGACACCGGCGAAGTGCTCGCGCTCGCCTCGCTGCCCTCGTTCGATCCCAACCACGTCAAGCCGCACGACATGGTGGTGACGCCCGAGGAAGCCGCCGAGGGCGACGTGCCGCGCGGCTTCAACCGCGTCACCAACCAGGTCTACGAGCTGGGCTCGACTTTCAAGCCGATCACCGTCGCCGCCGCCATCGACGCGGGCGTGATCACGGATCTGAGCCGTCGCTGGCCGGCCAAGCCGTTCAAGATGGGACGGTTCTGGATCAAGGACATGCACAAGATGGGCGACACGCTCAACGTCGAGGAGACGCTGATCCACTCCTCGAACGTGGTGACCGCCGAGATTGCCGACGAACTGGGCGGGGACCGGCTCAAGAAGGTCATGGAATCGCTGGGCATGAACCGGCGCCCCTCGATCGAGCTGCCCGCGCGCGGGATGCCGATCTGGCCGAGCGGCAAGTGGCCGCGGGTGCGCACGATGACCGTCGCCTATGGCCACGGCATCGCGGTGACCCCGCTGCACCTCGCCTCGGCTTACGCCGCGCTCGTCAACGGGGGCATCTGGCGCCCGGCGACGCTGCACAAGGTGGCGCCGGGCGATGTGCCGCCGGGCAAGCGGGTGTTCAGCGCATCGACTTCGGCGCGGCTGCGCCAGCTCCTGCGCATGGTGGTGCGCTACGGCACCGGGCGCAGCGCCGACGTTCCGGGTTTCCGCGTCGGTGGCAAGACCGGTTCGGCCGAGAAGCCGGGCGTTCACGGCTACCGCCACCACTCGCTGATCTCGACCTTTGCCGCCGCCTTCCCGATGGACAAGCCGCGCTATGTGGTGGTGGCGATGATGGACGAGCCGCAGGGCACGCCCGCCACCTCCTACCAGCGCACCGCGGCCTGGAACGCGGCACCGGCGGTGGGCCGGGTGATCCCGCGCATCGGCCCCTTGCTGGGCATCATGCCCGACGAGACCCGCGACATCGACATCTCCGACCTGACCCCCCTGATCCCGAAGCAAGTGAGCGATACCGCCGAATGAAACTCTCCGCCCTCTGCGCCCGCGCCGGCCTCTCCTTCCCCGGTCCCGATGCGGCGGCAGGGATGGGCGAGAATGCGGTGACGGGCTTTGCGATCGACCACCGCAAGGTCGCGCCGGGCACCGTGTTCGGCGCGTTCAGGGGCGCGCGTTTCAACGGCGAGGACTACATCGCCGATGCCATTGCCGCGGGCGCCATCGCCATCGTCAGCGCGCCCGGCGTCACGGTCGAAGGTGCGGTCCACTTTGCCGATGAAGAGCCGCGCCGGCTCTTCGCGCAGCTCGCCGCGCCGTTCTTCGTGCCGGTGCCCGAAACGCTCGTCGCGGTGACCGGGACCAACGGCAAGACCTCGACCGTCGAGCTGACCCGCCAGCTGTGGCGCATGAACGGCGAGCGCGCCGCCTCGATCGGCACGCTGGGCGTGACGACCAGCGACGAAAGCGTCTCGACCGGGCTGACCACACCCGACATCGTGACCTTTCTCGGCAATCTCACCGGGCTTGCGCGCGAAGGGGTCAGCCACGTCGCCTACGAAGCGTCGAGCCACGGGCTCTCGCAGTACCGGATCGAGGGGCCGCGCGTCGTGGCCGGGGCCTTCACCAATCTGAGCCGCGACCATCTCGATTATCATGCGAGCATGGAGGACTACTTCGCCGCCAAGATGCGCCTGTTCGACGAGGTCGTCGCGGACGATGGCACGGCGGTGATCTGGGCCGACGATCCCTGGTCGGACAAGGCCATCACCCACGCCCGCGCGCGCGGCCTGAAGATCTTCACGGTGGGCGCGAAGGGCGAGCAGATCCGCCTTGTCGACCGCACGCCGGGCGGGCTTGGCCAGCAGCTCCAGGTCGAACATGCCGGGACGGTGCGGATGATCGCGCTGCCGCTGATCGGGGCCTATCAGGCCGCCAACGCGCTTGTCGCGGCGGGGCTGGTGCTGGCGAGCGGCGGGCAGGCGGACGCGGTGTTCGACGCGATGAAGCGCCTCGTTACCGTGCGCGGGCGGCTCGAACGCGCGGCGATCACGCCCGCGGGCGCGCCGGTCTATGTCGATTACGCGCATACCCCCGATGGGCTCGCGGCGGCGATTGCGGCGCTGCGCCCGCACGTGCGTGGGCGGCTGATCGTGGTGTTCGGCGCGGGC
>NZ_JALHLF010000021.1 GCF_022832435.1 Novosphingobium organovorum
GCTCGGCACACCGGCGCGACGATGCACGCCCTGACACCCGGCGCGATGGCCCGCGGTCAGGGCCGCGCCCGGACGAGCGCACCGGACAGGCCCGCCGCGACGAGACGCGCGGCAACTACCGCCCCGACGATCGGCGCAACAATCACCGCAACGATCACCGCCGAGACGATGCGCGCCCATCGCCCCGTGGTGATGAGCGACGCGAACGAGCGTTTGGCCGCGAGGACCGGCGCAGCGACCGACACAGCAACGACCGGCATCAGAACGCCCGACATCCCGACGACCGGCACCGGGACGCCAGGCCCTATGGCGACAGGCGCCGCGAGGATGCGCGCCCGGCTCCCCGCCGCGATGACGCCCGCCGTGAAGACACGCGCCGCGACGGTGTCCGAAGTGCCGAACGCCGCCCCGCACCGCGCCGCGACGAACGCCCCGCGCCTTCCTGGCGCAACGAACGCCCCGCGCCGTCCCGGCGTGACGAACCGCGTGGCGGTTCGGGCCCCTTCGCCGAACGTCGCGGCGGGGTCGGTTCGCGCCCGCGCAGCTTCGGCAAGCCCAAACCGTCCGGCCCCACGCCCAAGGACCCCACCCTGCCCGCACGCGAAGGCGAACGCATCGCCAAGCTGCTCGCCCGCGCGGGTGTCGCTAGCCGCCGCGAGGCCGAACGCCTGATCGCCGAAGGGCGCGTCAAGCAGGGCGAGACGGTGATCGACACCCCCTCGACCGTGCTGACCTCGCTCCAGGGCGTCACGGTTGACGGCAATCCGGTCAAGGAAGCCGAGGCCACCCGCCTGTTCGCCTTCCACAAGCCCGCCGGGCTCATCACCGCCGAGCGCGATCCAGCCGGTCGCCCGACGATCTACACCGCGCTGCGCAACGCCCTTCCGGCAAACGCGGGCCGCGTGATGCCGGTCGGCCGCCTCGACTTCAACACCGAGGGCCTGCTGCTGCTGACCAACGACGGCGAGTTCAAGCGCGCGCTCGAACTGCCCTCCTCTGGTATTCCGCGCACCTATCGCGCGCGCGCCTTCGGGGACATCACGCAAGAACAGCTCGAAAGCCTGATCGAGGGCGTCGAGATCGACGGCATCCGCTACGGCAAGATCAACGCCAACATGGAGCGCGGCGTCGGCCACAACCGCTGGATCGAAATGACGCTGAGCGAAGGCAAGAACCGCGAAGTGCGCCGCGTGCTCGAACACTTCGGGCTCAAGGTCAGCCGCCTGATCCGCATCGGCTACGGCCCCTTCGCGCTCGACGACCTGCCCAAGGGCGCCGCGATCGAGATCGAAACGCGCCATGTCGAGCATTTCCGCCGCGAGATCGAGCGTCAGAACAGCCGCAGCCAGCCCCGATCGGACGGGCGTGGCGAGGCCCGTCCGGACGGAAGCGAAGCATGAAGCCCGCGAATACCCGCACGGGCCTGCGCATCGTCGCGGGCGAATGGCGCGGGCGCAAGCTGCTCACGCCCGAGGGTGACGCGACCCGCCCCACCGCCGACCGCACGCGCGAGACGCTGTTCTCGATGCTGGCAAGCCGGCTCGGCTCGTTCGAGGGCCTGCGCGTTGCCGACCTGTTCGCAGGTTCGGGCGCGCTCGGGCTCGAGGCGCTCTCGCGCGGAGCGGCGCATTGCCTCTTCGTTGATCAGGACGCCAGCGCGATCCGCGCGATCCGGGGCAATATCGCCAACCTCAAGGCCCAGGATCGCTGCGACGTGCGCGCGGCCTCGGCGCTGGCGCTGGGCACCGCGCGCGAGGCGCTTGACCTGGTCATGCTCGACCCGCCCTACGAGACCGGCGCGGGCGCGGTCGCGGCGGACAAGCTGGCGCGGCTGGGCTGGATCAACGAGGCCACCTGGGTCTCGATCGAAACCGCGCGCAGCGAAGGCGTGAGCCTGCGTGGCTTCGAGCTCGAAGCCACGCGCGATGTCGGCAAGGCCCGCCTCCACATCCTGCGCCTCGCCTGACGGGACAGCACCCCGAACAGCGCCCTCGGCAGGGGACTGGCGAGCGATTGCCCGCCCCCCGCCCTCGGCAACGCCGCTGCACACAAGACCCGAGCCGTAGGGGAAGGCCAGCGCCATGACCTGCACCTCGCCCCTGTTTCCGTAACAGCAACCAAGCCGCCCGCACCGCGCACGGGAGAGCTTCGTCCATGGAACCGCAAACGCGCAGGCCGATCACACCCGGCGACGTGCTTATGCAGGACGGATGCGCAGAACAGCCGTCCTGCCTTTACTCTTCATCCTGTGCGGGTGCGTGACCGAACAACGCCGACCTGATTTGCGGTTCGGGTGTAGCGGCGATCTGGCGGTGGTCGGGCGCATCAGGACGCTCGACGAGGCGGTCGTTCAAACTCCGCCCCTCGCTGGAGCGGTCGACCAGTTTTCATCAGATCGATCGCTCCAGGCTTTTGTTTTAGCGCATTTTCTGAACCGTCAGGTGTTTCCACCTGACTGGAAAATGCTCATGTTTTAGCGCATTTTCTGAACCGTCAGGTGTTTCCACCTGACTGGAAAATGCTCTGGCTGGCGCAGCACCTTCCAGCTTGCGGTTCAGATCAAGCGGGTGGTTCGAGGTAGCGAACGCAGGCGCGTGGTCTGGGCCAGAGCCATCGCGCACGCGGGAATTCGGGACGATCGTGACTTTCTGATCGTTCTCACCCCCGATGGGAATGGCGGCTATTGGTTGGCGACCGCGTCTCCCCGGCGAAACCATCCCCCACGCAGCCGCTCCTGTTCGTAAAGCGCGCGCCGGCTCGAGGACAACAGCCGGCAGCCCGGTCCCGCGCGGCTTCGAGGCGAACAGGGCCGCCCGGCGGCCTATCCACCTTGCGCACCCGCCGCCCTCTGCAACTGCCGCAAGACGCCAAGCCGGTCCGCGATTTGCCAATGGCCGGTCAATCGGTCCCTCGCGTCGAACGCGTAAAGGCTGGCCCCCGTCATCGTTATGCGCGCGCCGCTTGACGCAAAACCGGCGATCGCGCCCGAGTGGGTCGCGCTCCAGCTCCAGAACAGCGCGACGCGGTCGTGTTCCTCACTCGCATGGAGGATGGTGAAACGCTGGTCGGGGCATGGTGCCCGCGAAGTCTCAAGCCGCTCGATGAAGCCGTGCACGTCCAGCGTTCGGCCTTCCCACGGATCGCCCGGATCGCTGTGGATGGTGTAGGCGGGAGCGAGGTAATCGTCCACGGCGGCGCTGTCGCCTTCGTTCCACACCCGTTCGATGAAGGCGCGCAGGCGCACGATTCGTGCGCTGGTCATGGCGCTGGCACCGCGGCATCGAGCAGGTTCAAAAGATAAGCGCGCACGTCGTGCGGCCAAGTGGAGATGGCCTGCTCCAGCCCCGCCCGGTTCCCCGCGAAAAGCTGGCGCGAGGCATCCTCGAAATGCGCGAAATCGCCCGCGATCGCAGCCATGAAGCGGTAGGCGCGCTCACGCACCGCCCGTTCGTCGGTGCGCCCGGCATCGGCCTTGCGCGCAGCAGCGACCAGGCGGCGCAGCGCCTGCGAGGCGCCGCCCGGCTGGCGGGCCAGCCACTCCCAATGATCGGGCAAAAGCGTCACCTCGCGCGCGATCACGCCAAGCCGTGGACGGCCTCTGCGGCGCGGCGCGGCGTCTTTTCCGGCGCGACCCGCCACCTCGCCCGCATGAGCGTCCCCCGCATGAGCCTCTATACTGCGACCCTCGACACCATGGATTTCGGCCAGGCCAAGCCGCCAGTCGAGATCGACCGGCCGCCCGCTCGCATCCTCGAACACGAGCACCCCCGCCTCGCGCCCGCGCAGCGCAGCAACCAATTCTTGGCGCGTTCCCCGTGCCACCCGGCGGGTTTCGAAAAAGGCGGTGCAGATAGCGGGGGCGCTCGAAGGCATGGTACGTTCAGTCCTGTTCGGCATATTTTTACCCGGATATATTGCATGTGACTCCAAGTCAATTTATCCGGGTAAAAATATGCAACCATCGCGACGCGAGGAGTCACGGACATGAACAAGGATGATCGCAAGGCCGCCCTGGCGCGCTATCGCGACAGCGCACCGGCGATCGGCATTTACGCCCTGCGCGCGGACCGCCAGCCCGACGACACGGCCAGCGCGCGCATGCCCCAGGACACAACTGCGGGCACTCCCCCCGCGATCTGGATCGGCCGTGCCCGCGATCTGCGGGCTATCGAGAACCGGGTGACATTCACCCTACGCCTTGGCAAGTGCCCCCATGCCTCGCTTCAGACGGCCTGGTTGAAGCTGGGAGCGGCGGCCATCCGCTTCGAGATCCTCGAAGAGCTCGACCGCGAAAAACTGGGCCCGGCGCTTGAGCGCACGCTCAAGGAGCGGCACGAATACTGGATTGCCCATCTCGGCGCAGTCCGCATCTGATCCGAAGGCCGTTCGCCAGACGACCATACGATTTACACAGCGTGCCATCGCCTGCGCGTACACCGTCAGATGCCTAATCGCGCCGTTCCAAAGCCCATCGAACCCGCCTCGGCACAACGCACGACACGACCGCAACCGCCCCCAGACTGTTTGAAAGTTCGGCTACGGCAAACCTTGCCCCACAGCCCCAGGCCCGGCAGCGATCCGGAGCGGGCCCTGGCAAGCCAAGCTATCGGGTTCCCTGGTTCAAGGTCAACAACCCGCCAGCCGACAGTATTCACCCTGAAGGTAAGTCCGATCGGACTGGTCGCGGCTTTCGGCCTCACGATAAGCGGCAAAGTGGTCCCCATCGGGATTCGAGGCGGCGTGTTCGGCGCGCATAGCCTGGAAAAATCCTTTCTGTTCTTGCGGCGTAAAGACCGGATTGCCACCGACCTGATCGGTATAGAGCCGCGACAGTTCCTGCTGGTGCGCAGCCATGGCGTGCCGGAATCCGAGCATCGTCCCGGCGTAGAAGGCATCGAGCGCACTGGTGCAGGCGTTGACCGCCTCGACCTGCTGAAGGGTATCGGGTTGCGTGCGAAAATCCTCGCGGCACGGCGGGTATGCGCTCGCCGAGAAACCGGGCGCGACCGGCATTTCGGGCAAGGCCGCCCCCTTGCGCAGACGGGTGAGTTCGTCCATCGAGAGCCCTCCGGTTGCGTTGGCCGTGCGCGCTGCGGCGAGAGCGGGCGCGGCGCGGTCCTCCGACGTAGCATCCGTCACTGCGGTCCATTCCGATCTCGCGGCCGGGGTCAGGCGCGGCAGCGACGTCGAAGCAAGGCTCGCCGAGCCAACGTCGTCCGCAATCGCCTCGTTCGCGGGATGGGCAGCCGGTTCCAGACCATTCCGAAGCGCGCCAGCGGGCCCCGCGCCAGGCGCCGGGGCACCCGATGAAGCCAATGGAAGCGGCCTTTCCGCGCCCCCGACTGCCATGGCGCTCGTCGGCCCCGACGAATTCACCAAGGGCGCCATAACCGTATCGGCCGGTTCGCGCTCGAGCGCGGCGATCGCGCTACGCGCCATGTTCGCAAAGAGACCATCGGGAAACTGGCGCAGGAAGGTGCGGTAGCCCGAAAGCGAGTTCGAGGCCGCAGCCCCCCTGCCAGGCGAGCGCTTCATAGGCCGTCCGGTCATTTCCGGCGCTCGCATTACCGCCCTCCTGCGCGCCGCGGGCCGCGCCAGCGCCCGATGCACCTGCGAGCCCATCGTCTTGGCGCGGCACCGCCACAGCCGGCTGCGGCGCGGCAAGGTAGACCGGGGTCCCGGTCATGCTTGCGCTCACGAAGGGGCGTTGCTTGCCTCCGGTGCTTGCCAGCACGTCATCGCGGATCGCCCCGCCCAGGAGTTGCAGCGCGAGCCCCGGTTCGACCAGACGCCGCGCCAGAGAGGCCGCGAACGGCGAATTGCCGTCGCGCCCGTCGAGCGCGACCTGACCCGGTTGCGCCGCGTAGATGATGAGGACATCGTCGACCTCGACTTGCGCCATGCCGCTGCCGACCGCGCGCACGCCGCGCCTCCAGGAGTTGCCGAAGGGGTTGTTGCGGCAGGAATCGAGCACCAGCATCCGCGTGCGTGCGCCGCTGAGCGCTTCGAGCAGGCGGTCGAAGCGGTCGAAATTGATCGCCTCGTAAGGCAGGTCGAATTCGGTTTCCAGCGTGGCGTCGATCGGGATCAGCCAGTTGCGCCCCTGCCCTTCGATCGCGTGACCGGCGTGGTAGATCATCGCGACTTGCGCCCCGTTGGCCTTGAGCCGAAACTCGCGCAGCGTCTTCTGGAATTCCTCGTTGGTCTGGTCGAGCGCCAGCGTCACCGCAAATCCCGCGTTCTGCGCCGAACGGGCGATCAGGCGCGAATCGTTGGCCGGATTGTCGAGCGCGGTCGTGTGCGCATAACGCGCGTTGCCGATGATCAGCGCCACCTTGCCCACCTGCGCCCGGGCCCCCTCGGGCAACGCGGCGAAGACAAGCATCGCAAGGGCCATAAAAACGTTCAGACCCGGCCCGCCCGACCGGCTTTCCTGCGCAGCGCGTTTTGCCATTCACCCCTGATGCAGCCGCCCGCCGCCCTGCTGTCATGCCCCCAAGTTTCTACGCAACTTTACGTCTGACTACCGCGCGAAGCGGATCGGGACCGGCCCAAACTCGCGCCATCTCCGTTCACTTTGGAACCACTGTCTGCCCGCCCGAAACGGCGAAAGGGGCGCCGCTCGCACGACGCCCCCTCCTCTCCTGCCTACAGACCATCCTCCAGGGCGGGCTCAGCGCCGGTGCATCTCGCTGGCCGGTTCACCCGGCCAGGTCTCCAGCGCACGGTTGCCCCAGTTCAGTCCGGCCGCACGCGGATTTATGCAATCGTCCATGCGATCACCGCGACACACATCGTAGACCCGGCCGTCCACACGCACCTTCTCGGCGTGGCCGCGCGCGTCCTTCTGGACCACGTCGGCGCGCGGCGCCTGTGCCATCGCGGGCGTGGCAAAGGGGGCGGCCATAACCGCGACGGAAATCGCAATTGCAATATTCTTCATGGGCTTACTCCATAGTTCTAACGTGTTCTCACAGGCGTGAGAACTTCGGATGCCCCACCAACGCAACCCGAGGGGATCGCGCCCAAAAGACACGCGCCGCACCGCCCGCCAGGACCGGATCGGGTCCTTTGGGCACAAGCGCCTCTTTCACCCCAACGACGCACAAGGTGGGGAAATTGTTCCGGGACGGATCGCGAGCCGCCTTGCACGATGCGCCCGCGTTCCCTAGATGTTCACGGGTGACCGATACCCGATCCCTCCCGTCCGACCTGGACTCAAACCCGCTCATCGCCGGCCTCAACGCGCCGCAGCGCGACGCCGTGCTGACGACCGAAGGCCCGGTCCTGATGCTGGCAGGCGCGGGAACCGGAAAGACCTCCGCGCTCACCCGGCGCCTCGCCTGGCTGGTCCATTCGCGGCGCGCCTGGCCAAGCGAAATCCTGTGCGTGACCTTCACCAACAAGGCCGCGCGCGAGATGCGCGAACGTGTCGCCCAGCTCATCGGCCCGGCGGTCGAGGGAATGCCCTGGCTCGGCACCTTCCACGCGATCGCCGCCAAGATGCTGCGCCGCCACGCCGAGCTGGTCGGGCTGGAAGCGAACTACACGATCATCGACACCGACGATCAGCTGCGCCTCATCAAGCAGCTGATCCAGGCCGAAGGGGTGGATGACAAGCGCTGGCCGGCCAAGCAGCTTGCCGGGTGCATCGACCGTTGGAAGAACCGCGGGCTCAACCCCGGCGATCTCGACGCGGGCGAGAACGAGGCTTACGCCAACGGCAAGGGGCGGCATTTCTACGCGCTCTACCAGGAACGGCTCAAAGCGGTGAACGCCTGCGATTTCGGCGATCTCCTCCTCCACATGCTCAACATCCTGCGCCAGCACCGCGACGTGCTCGAGCAGTACCAGCAGCGCTTCAAATACGTCATGGTGGACGAGTATCAGGACACCAACCAGGTCCAGTACCTGTGGCTGCGGTTGATCGCCCAAGCGCGCCGCAACATCTGCGTGGTGGGTGACGACGACCAGTCGATCTATTCCTGGCGCGGCGCCGAAGTCGCCAATATCCTCCGGTTCGAAAAGGACTTTCCCGGCGCCAAGGTGATCCGGCTCGAACAGAACTACCGCTCCACCCCGCAGATCCTCTCGGCCGCATCGGGGCTCATCAACGAGAATTCGCAGCGCCTTGGCAAGACCTTGTGGACCGAGCGCCACGCGGGCGACAAGGTTCACATCATCGGCGTGTGGGACGCCCCCGAGGAAGCGCGCCGGGTGAGCGACGAGATCGAACGGCTTGAACGCGAGGGCGCCCCGCTCGACCAGATCGCGATCCTCGTGCGCGCGCAGTACCAGACCCGCGAGTTCGAGGACCGCTTCATCTCGATCGGCATGAAATACCGCATCGTGGGCGGTTTCCGCTTCTACGAACGCGCCGAAATCCGCGACGCACTGGCCTATCTGCGGGTGATCGCCCAGCCCGCCGACGATCTGGCGTTCGAGCGGATCTACAACACCCCCAAGCGCGGCCTCGGCGCCAAGGCGCTCGAGAAGCTGCACCAGCTCGCCCGTCGGCAGGGCACCCCCCTGTCGAAAGCCGCGATCGAAATCGTCGACACCGACGAACTGCCCGCGCGCGCGCGCAACACCCTGCTCTCGCTGATGCGCGATTTTGCCCGCTGGCGCGACCTCGACCAGACCGAAGGCCCGGCCGAGCTGATGCGCACCGTGCTTGACGAAAGCGGCTACACCGACGCTCTCCAGGCCGAAAAGACGCCCGAAGCCAACGGGCGGCAGGAAAACCTCGTCGAACTCGCCCGCGCGATGGAGGAATACGCCAGCCTTGGCGATTTCCTCGAACACGTCAGCCTGGTGATGGACAACGACGCCGCCGACACCGAGGAAAAGGTCACCATCATGACCATGCACGCGGCCAAGGGGCTCGAATTCGACAATGTGTTCCTGCCCGGCTGGGAGGACGGCGTGTTCCCCTCGCAGCGTGCGCTCGACGAAGGCGGGCTCGCCAGCCTCGAGGAAGAGCGCCGTCTCGCCTACGTCGCGATCACCCGCGCCAAGCGCAAATGCACCATCCTGCACGCCGCCAACCGGCGGATATACGGGCAGTGGACCAGTTCGATCCCCTCGCGCTTCGTCGCCGAGCTGCCCGATGCCGACGTCGAGAGCGAGACCACGCTGACCGGCGGCGCCTCGCTGTGGCGCGCCCAGTGGTCCGAACACGCCGATCCCTTTGCCGACGCGGCGCGCAACCAGCCCTCGCGCATCGTAACCCGAGGTCCGGGCTGGCAACGCGCCGCCGCGCGCGAATTCGATGCCTCCCCGCGCCGGGTCGCCGAAAGCACGCGCAGCGCGGCCAGCTTTGCCAGCAAGCCGCGCACCGACCTTGCCGTGGGCGCGCGCGTTTTCCACGAGAAGTTCGGCTACGGCACCGTCGCGGCGCAGGAAGGCAACAAGCTTGAAATCGAATTCGAACAGGCTGGCGCGAAGCGCGTGCTCGACAGTTTCGTGAAGCCCGCCTGACGCTGAACCTGCGATAGAAGGGCGCGATTCAAGGGATTTGCCATCCCTTGACCCGGCATACTGTCGGCCTTTGCCCCTGCCGGCCACCGTGGGTCACGGCGGCAAGGGTGCGCAGTTAGGTAGGTTCACGGAATGACGGTCAGGCCTAACTTGCGCTAATCATAGCCTTCGATGGATATGGATAGCGGGCTATACACATCGCTCCAGCGTGGACGTACGGCCGGGTTTCTGACCAGTTGGGCCGCCCGGCTCTACACCCGTGAAATGGACGCCCATCTGGCGCAGGCCGGAATTGGTGCTGCGTGCCTGCCGGTCCTGCTCGCGCTGGCCCCGCGCGGGGAAGAACCGGCTCCGGCGCTGACCCAGCGCGATCTTGCGCGGATCGCCTGTGTCGAACAGCCCACCATGGCCAACACGCTGGGCCGCATGGAACGCGATGGCTGGATCACCCGCACGGCGCATCCCGGCGACAGGCGCGCCGCGCTCGTCCGACTGACCCCGCAGGCCTGCGCGCACGTCCCCGCGCTCGAACACGCCGCCTCGGCGATCAACGCGCGCGCGCTCGCCGGACTGACGATGACCGAGACCGTCCAGCTGCGCGACCTCATGCTGCGCGTGATCGCCAATCTCGACGCAAGCTAGCCCCAACGACAGACGGCCAGCGCTTGCACGCTGGCCGTTCGAATGTCTGCGATCGCGAGCGCTCAGGCGATGGCCGAAACGCTCAGGAATTCGGGGACCGGACCGTTCCAGCCCTGATCGCCGCCCGCCGTTTCGTAGCGATCGCTGGTTTCGCGGTGCGCCGTGCGGCCGCGCCCGGTACGCTCGGGTTCGCGGACTTCGGGGCGCGGCGCCTTGGGAGCGGGACGCTCAGCCTGGGTCGGCCTGGCGTCCACCGGCTTCTTCGCCTCGACCGGACGCGCGGCTTCGACCTTCCCGGTTTCCGAACGCGCCGGGCGCTTGCGCCGCTTGGCGGGAGCCGCAGCCTTTGCCGACACCGGCGCTTCCTCGCGCGTGTCGTCCAGCGCCTCGCCGCCGTCGCTTGCCAGGCGATAGACCGGGATCTTGCCGCCGGTCAGCTTTTCGACGTTCTCGATCGCCTCGGCATCCTCGGGCGTGATCAGCGTGAAGGCACGGCCGGTCGCGCCGCCACGGCCGGTACGGCCGATGCGGTGGACGTAATCGTCCGGGTGCCAGGGGGTATCGAAGTTGAAGACGTGGCTCACGCCCTTCACGTCGAGACCGCGCGCGGCGACGTCGGAGGCGACCAGGATGTTGATCGCACCGCTCTTGAAGCGCTCAAGCTCGGCAATGCGCGAGGACTGGTCCATGTCGCCGTGAATCTCGCCCGCCTTGAAATCGTAGCGCTTGAGGCTCTTGGCCAGTTCGCGCACGGTCGTCTTACGGTTGCAGAAGATGATCGCGGTCGACACGTTGTCGGTACGCAGCAGCTCACGCAGAGCCTCACGCTTCTTGCGCGCGGAAACCTGGAGCTTGAACTGCTCGATGTTGGTGTTGGTCGAGGCGGGACGCGCGACTTCGATGTACTTGGGGTTCGACAGGAAGCGATCCGCCAGCTTCTTGATGACCGGCGGCATCGTTGCCGAGAACAACAGAGTCTGGCGGTTGGTCGGCAGTTTCGAACAAATCGTCTCGATATCCGGGATGAAGCCCATGTCGAGCATCCGGTCCGCTTCGTCGATGACCAGCAGTTCGCAGCCCGTGAGCAGGATCTTGCCCCGCTCGAACAGGTCCATCAGGCGCCCCGGCGTCGCGATCAGCACGTCCACGCCTTCCTGCAGCGCCTTGACCTGATCGCCCATCTGCACGCCGCCGATCAGCAGCGCCATGCGCAGATCGTGGTTCTTGCCGTACTTTTCGAAGTTTTCGGCGACCTGGGCGGCCAGCTCGCGCGTCGGTTCGAGGATAAGCGAACGCGGCATGAGCGCGCGGCGGCGACCATGCGCCAGCACATCGATCATCGGGAGAACGAAGCTGGCGGTCTTGCCCGTTCCGGTCTGCGCGATGCCGATGAGGTCCTTCATCATGAGGACCGGGGGGATGGCCTGGGCCTGGATAGGTGTCGGCTCAGTGTAGCCCGCGGCCTCGACCGCTTGCAGCAATTCGTCAGACAGGCCGAGATCGGCAAAGCTCATAAACGCTCAGGTTTCCGGAAATTTTCGGGACAGTTACAAAGGCGAGTACGGCACGCCCCGAAATTTCGGGACTTCCCGCAGCATCGCGATAGCGGCCCCCTAGTCCCATAGCACCACAAAAGTCAAGGAAATCCGCAGATGTGCCCGAGCTGCCGCGCGATGATGCGCCCGCCAGCCGGGCACAGTGGCCCTAGCGATGGCCCTCAACCAGTTCGCGCAGGCGGGTGAGATGGCAACGCATACCGCTGCGCGATTGCAGGCGATCGCGATTCACGCAGACTTTTCCGTCGCTCGAATGCGACAGATAGAAGCCCGAATAGAAGTCGCGCGCCTGGCAGGCCCCCTCGAGTTCGGCGACTACGACCCGCCGGTCGCGCGTAAACAGCAAAAGGCGATTGCCCTGTCCGGGCTGGACCCCGGCGATCGCCTCGGCCGCGATGCAGCTCCCGAACGGGCGCTCCTTGAAATGAGCCGGTCCATCGCGGCCGGGCATGTCGGCGGGCATGTCACGCGGCATTTCCATCGGCGCGCGCGGAGTGATCCGGATCGTCATGCGCTGTTCGATGCGGATCTGCCAGGAATCCTGCGGCTCGGCCATCGAGAAGCGCATCGCGAGGAAGGGAGTATCGTCCCAGGCATCGTCGCCCGCATCGGGCCACAACCCCGGCGAGGCAGGCTGATCCGAGCCTGCATCGAGCGACAAGCCGTCCACCCCGTCATCGCCCTGCGCCACCAGTTGCCCACCCGCACCAACGCCTTGCCCCGGCTGCGCGGCCGGGACCGCTGGCATCAGAAGCACCAGCGGAAAGAGCAGGACGGAGGCTAAACTCATTGCAAGCAGTGTTCCCTGAACGCGGCTGGACCGCTGTCTTGACGCTAGCGGCGGCGCTTTAACGGCCGCTGAACCTCCTCCTTGGCGCATGTTTGCCACCGCCGTTGACGCTGTAAAGACCCTAAAACAGCATAACCGATGCAACCTTGCGCCGCCCGACCGAGCGGCCAGCCCTCGCCCCGCCCACACACAGTCGAGCCCCGCCTGCCCCGCCCCCCGCACTTGCCCGATGCATATGCCCGGCGCCTGTGCCATAGCCGGGCGCACGATGCGCTCCCCCGACCTTTTCCTCGACCACGCCCACACCCTGCTCGGCCGCCGTGGCCTGACCCGCGATGCGCAAGACCTTGCCCCGTGGAGCACCGACTGGCGCGGGCGCTTCCACGGCCGACCACTCGCGCTCGCCGCGCCGCCCGACACCGCCACGCTCAGCGCCCTCGTCGCGCTGTGCCACGAGCACCGCATCGCGCTTGTCCCGCAAGGCGGCAACAGCGGCATGTCGGGCGGCGCGACGCCCGATGCGAGCGGCGCCCAGCTCCTCCTCTCGCTGCGCCGGATGAACGCCATCCGCACGCTCGACCTCGCCGAGCGGCGCGTCACCTGCGAGGCCGGGGTCATCCTCCAGACACTGCACGAAGCGGCCGAGGCGCAAGGCCTGCGCTTCCCCCTGACACTGGGCGGCAAGGGCTCGGCCACGGTGGGCGGGCTGATCGCGACCAACGCCGGGGGAACGCAAGTGCTGCGCCACGGAACCATGCGCGCACTGGTCCTCGGGATCGAGGCGGTGCTGGCGGACGGGCGCATCTACAGCGCCCTCACGCCGCTGCGCAAAGACAACCGCGGCTTCGACCTCAAGCAACTGTTCATCGGCGCCGAGGGCGTAAACGGCATCGTCACGGCGGCCACACTCCAACTTGTCCCCGCCGTGGCCGAGCGTGTCGTTGCCTGGGTCGGTGTAACCTCACTGACCCAGGCGCGGCACCTGCTCCAGGCCTGCGAGGATGCGCTGGGGCCCGGCGTGGAAGGCTTCGAAGTCCTGCCCCAGTCCTGCCTCGACCATGTGCTCGAGCATCTGCCGGGATCGCGCGCGCCACTTGCCGATCGGCACGCCTGGCACGCGCTGATCGAATTCGCACGGCCTGCCACCGCGTCCAGCGCGCACGAAACGCCGCCCACGCCCTTGCGCGATGCGGTGGAGCAGGCGCTGGCAACCGCACTCGAAGACGGCCTGATCGAGGACGCCGTGCTGGCCGCCAGCGAGACCCAGGCCGAGGCGTTCTGGCGCCTTCGCGAATCGATCTCGCCCGCCGAGCGCGCCCGCGGCCCTGCCGTCCAGCACGACATTTCGGTTCCGGTCGAATCCATGCCCGCCTTCATCGCGCAAGCCGCGCCGCAGCTCGAACGCGAATGGCCCGGCACCCACGCACTGGCGTTCGGGCACCTGGGCGATGGCAACGTCCATTTCCACGTCGTAGCCCCGCCCGGCGTCGCCCCCGAGGCGTGGTATGCAAACGATGCCAAGGCGATCAGCCGGCGCGTTCACGATCTCGTAACCGAATGGGGCGGCTCCATTTCCGCCGAACACGGGATCGGCCAGCTCAAGCGCGACGAACTCGCCCGACTGGGCGATCCGGTCGCGCTCGACCTGCTGCGCGCGGTGAAGCACGCGCTCGACCCGCTAGGGCTGCTCAATCCGGGCAAATTGCTTTAACATTAACGAGCAGGTCCCATCGGCTTGCACCACTGCGCGCAAGCCACTAAAGCCACCGGCTGATCTGTTTTAACCTCGATCGCGGAGAGTAACGCAATGGCCACTGCGCCAAAGAATCCTTCCCTTCCCTTGTTTTACAAGGACCTTGTTCCGCTCAATTCGCAGCAGCATGCAGCTTGGAAGACGCGTTCGACCGACAAGGCAACCTGGCTTGCCGGGGTCAATTCGATCCCCCTGACCGTCGAGGAATTCCCCCAGGCCCAGCGCCACTTCCCGATCATCTTCACCAGTGGCGACAAGCCGATCCCGCTTGCGCTGAT
The DNA here is from genome assembly GCF_022832435.1 of Novosphingobium organovorum. Taxonomy (GTDB): domain Bacteria; phylum Pseudomonadota; class Alphaproteobacteria; order Sphingomonadales; family Sphingomonadaceae; genus Novosphingobium; species Novosphingobium organovorum. The sequence goes on from NZ_JALHLF010000021.1 coordinate 14,500, forward strand.
GGGCATGAACGAGGGCGTGAACGTCTTCGTCGAGGACGATGGCACGGTGACCAACCCGGTTTACATCCCCGCCTACGCGCGCCGCTACCCCTTCATGCTCGCGCGCCTGCGCCCCGACAGCGAAGAGCTCTCGCTCTGCGTCGATCCGAGCAGCGAGCTGGTCGGTGAGATCGAGGAAGGCGAGAACCTGTTCGACGGCACCGAGCCGAGCGAAACCACCAAGAACATGCTCAAGTTCTGCGAGAACTTCGAGATGGCCGGCACCAAGACCGGCAACTTCATGGAAGAGCTCAAGAAGCACAACCTGCTGATGGACGGCGAACTGAACATCGACATCGGTGGCGGCCAGCCGTTCAACTACCGCGGCTTCCAGATGGTCGACGAGAGCAAGCTGCGCGAAGTGCGCGGTGACGTCCTGCGCCAGTGGAACCAGAACGGCCTGCTCGCTCTGATCTACGCCCACTTGTTCTCGCTTGAACTCGTGCGCGACATTTTCGGGCGCCAGATGGCGCAGGGCAAGGGTCCGCAGGCCCCGGCCATGCAGCCCGCCGCCGGAAACGCCTGACCGGCCTTTCCCGTCCCCCGCGCGGTCCGCGAGAGAATCGCCGCGCCGGGGACGGGGCATCGGCCCCGCGGGCCCGCTTTTGCTGCACACGTTCATGACAAAAATGTCACACGGATGAACGATAGCGAAACAAACCGCGTTTTTGGCTGGACAACAGCCATATTTTTTGCCCAGAATAATCGCTTGCACTTGGCTCAAGGTTCGCTATCTTAGAGAAGCAAGGTCGGCGCTGCCCTCATGGCCCAACCTTGCTGGTGCGCTTATAGCGCACCTCCTCCCTGAACCTTGGCCACCTCGCGCATCGCGCGAGGTGGTTTTTTTAGGCCCAGCGGCGCCAGGCACCCGCCATCCGTTTGAATTGGGACGCTTTACCCCAAAGCGCAGGACTACTGCGCGGCGAGCGGCCAGTCGCCACCCCGGCGCGCATCGGCCAGCTCGGCGACCACGCCAGCCAAAGACCGCACCAGCCCGGCGAGATCCTCCACCAGCGGCTCCAGCCCCTCCCCCGGCTCACGCAAGTGCGAATCGAGATAGCAGGTGCGATCAATCTCGATCTGCATCGCGTGCACCCCGTCGCGCGGGCGGGCGTGACGGTCGAGCCCGTAACCCCCGGCATAAGGCCGATTGTGCGACGCCTCACGCCCCATCCGGGCAAGCTGCACGAATGTCGCGCCCACGACGCTGCCATGGCAGCTTGCCCCGAAACGATCCCCCACCACGATCTGCACCGGCTCACGCCCCACCCGCGCGCCGAGCGGCGGCATCGAATGCAGGTCGATCAGCAGGGCCGCCCCCCAGCGCGCGCGCAGGACCTCGAGCCGGTGCGCAAGCGCGGCGTGATACGGCGCATGAATACCCTCGATCCGCGCCTCGACCTCGTGCGCCTCGTAGCGCCGGCGCCACAGCTCCCCAACGCCGGGAAGCCGGCGCGGGATGAGCCCCAGACCCGACCGCGCGCGCGGCGAAAGCCCCTGGCGCGCCGCCGCCTCGAGCGGACGGCCCTCGCGCACGACCATGCCCCAGTCGACATCCTCGGGCGCGCGGTTGAGATCGATCATCGCGCGCGGCGCATGGGCAACCAGCAGATCGGCCCCGGTGGCGCGGGCCAGGCCGCGCCCGACGAGATCGACGAAGCGATCCTCGAGCCGAACGCTCGATTCCGCGCAGGCGCGAAGATCCTCCAGCACGGCACCGGGATAGGCGCGCCCCGCATGGGGGACGGCAATCAGGATCGGCAGCGCCGACGGCTCCCGAACGGTCATCGTGAAAGCTGGCTGCCCCGGCGCGCCGGGAATGCTCCCGCCCGAGAACGAAGACGAATCGGACAGGTCTGGAGAAGGAACCATGGATCGTACGCTGCCGCCTTCACGCAGCCGTGTCAAAGCGTCCCGATCCTGGTCAGCGCGCAATGCGGGCAAGAATGTTAACCCGAGCCGCGCTATGGCGATTCACCCGGTCACCGCGAAGCGGTCAAATGCAAACTAGAGCTGGAAAATAGAAGGCGATGATCCGCATCCTCCTTGCCGAAGACGATTCTGCCATGCGCACCTACCTCGCCCGCGCCCTCGAGCGCGCGGGATACGAAGTGGTTGCCGTCGATCGCGGAACCGAGGCGCTCCCACACCTCAAGACCGAAACGTTCGACCTGCTCCTCTCGGACATCGTCATGCCCGAAATGGACGGCATCGAGCTGGCGCAGCGCTGCGCTGAAGTGGCCCCCTCGACCAAGGTCATGTTCATCACCGGCTTCGCCGCCGTCTCCTTGCGCGCCAGCCGTGAGGCGCCGCACGCCAAGGTCCTCTCCAAGCCCTTCCATCTGCGTGATATCGTTATGGAAGTTCAGCGTCTTTTTGGCCTTAGCGAGCACATTCAACTTTAATGTGCGATTTTTGAAAAAAGCCTCTTGCGCACAATCCCGACCGAGGCTAGAGGGCCAGTCCTCCGGACGGGAAGCCGCTTCGGAGGCTCGAATGGAATGGGCGTATAGCTCAGTGGTAGAGCACTATGTTGACATCGTAGGGGTCGCAAGTTCAATCCTTGCTACGCCCACCATTCCGAAAAACCCGCTGGTCTTCGACCGGCGGGTTTTTTCCTTTTGGGCCACCGCCATTGCCCTGCCCACCGCGTGATCCGCATGCAATCACGGCACTTCACGATGCTTGCACCGCAAGGAAAGTGGCGCGCCCCGAATACCAGCCCCGCGCCTGCCCGACGGGATGCACCGCAGGACAGGCACGGCGCAGCGCAGCGCCCCGTACCGCCCCGCCCCGCCCCGACAGGCTCGCAGGCGTGCCGCGACCGACAGGCCTCCCGCGCGGTTTTCCGCTGCGCCGCGCACCCTTGGCGGCAAACCCCGCCCCGCGCCGCAACCATGCGCCCCGAACCTCGCGTGCCGCGCCAGTCCCGGCGAACAGCGCCGCTCCCGCACGCACCGATGCGAATGCGATGACACCGATGGCAGCGACAGGCACCAAAGTCTTTTCAATAACGCTTCGCATTAGCTTTCCATTACTCGGAGTAAAGGAAAGCCGCGCAAACCCGCCTTGCTATGCGTCCCCTCTCTGCCTAAGAGACGGCCAAATTCTCACCCACCTTCACCCCAGGGGAGCTTTTCTCGAATGGCAAAAATCAAGGTAACGAACCCCATCGTCGAGATGGACGGCGATGAAATGACCCGGATCATCTGGGAGTGGATCCGCGAGCGCCTGATCCTCCCCTACCTCGACATTGATCTGAAGTACTACGACCTGTCGGTCACCAAGCGTGACGAGACCAACGACCAGATCACCGTCGACGCCGCCAACGCGACCAAGCAGTACGGCGTGGCCGTCAAGTGCGCGACGATCACCCCCGACGAAGCGCGCGTCGAGGAATTCAGCCTCAAGAAGATGTGGAAGTCGCCCAACGGCACGATCCGCAACATCCTGGGCGGCGTGGTGTTCCGTGAGCCGATCGTCATCAGCAACGTCCCCCGCCTGGTTCCGGGCTGGACCGATCCGATCGTGGTCGGCCGTCACGCCTTCGGCGACCAGTACAAGGCGACCGACACGCTGATCCCTGGCCCCGGCAAGCTGCGCCTGGTGTTCGACGGCGACAACGGCGAGAAGATCGATCTCGACGTGTTCGACTTCCCGGCGCCCGGCGTCGCGATGGCGATGTACAACCTCGACGAATCGATCCGCGACTTCGCGCGCGCCTCGTTCAACTATGGCCTCAACCTGGGCTGGCCGGTGTTCCTGTCGACCAAGAACACCATCCTGAAGGCCTATGACGGCCGCTTCAAGGACCTGTTCCAGGAAGTCTACGACACCGAAGGCTTCGCCGAGAAGTTCAAGGCTGCGGGCATCCACTACGAACACCGCCTGATCGACGACATGGTCGCCTCGGCGCTCAAGTGGTCGGGCAAGTTCGTCTGGGCCTGCAAGAACTACGACGGTGACGTGCAGTCCGACACCGTGGCCCAGGGCTACGGCTCGCTCGGCCTGATGACCTCGGTCCTGCTCGCGCCCGACGGCAAGACCGTCGAGGCCGAAGCCGCCCACGGCACGGTGACCCGTCACTACCGCCAGCACCAGCAGGGCAAGGCAACCTCGACCAACCCGATCGCCTCGATCTTCGCCTGGACGCGTGGCCTCGCCTACCGCGGTAAGTTCGACAACACCCCCGACGTCGTGGCCTTCGCCGAAACGCTCGAGAAGGTGTGCATCGAGACCGTCGAGAGCGGCAAGATGACCAAGGACCTCGCGCTGCTCATCGGCCCGGAACAGAGCTGGATGACCACCGAGCAGTTCTTCGAGGCGATCGTCGAGAACCTGGAATCCAAGATGAAGGAACAGGGCCTCGGCTAAGCCGTAGCCCGGTCTTCGATCGGATCAGAAACGGGGCGGACTGGAGCACCAGTCCGCCCCGTTTTGCTGTCACGCGCCCGTGCCCGCACCTGCGAATCCCCCCTTAAGTATACAAACGGCAAATCCGGGCGACCTGTTGGACCTTGGTCGCAGAGCACCCCGGCACGCAGATTTTCGTCCACACCGCCGCACTAATCTGTTATGCTCACTATGAAGAACATCTCTTCGGGCCCGCAAAAAAGACAGCGATAGCCGCACTGCACCGCAACAATCGACGCGGTCGGAAATCGGAATACAGGTGTGGACCACGCAGGGGCCTGGGCGATCGCGCGGATTGTTCCAGCCCCTCCGGAAGGAAGAGAGGGCATGCGCAAATGGGATACGTCTCCGCTGCCGAGTTCGTGCGCAAGTTTGCGCGCTTTCGTGACGAGGCACACGATTCGCCGGTCTTCATCACCCACCACGGTCGCGAGACGCACGTCCTGTGCCCGATCGACGTGTGGAACAACATAGGGTCGGGACAGCCCGGCAAGGCCGCAGGAAAACGCAACGATTCGGCCAACTTCGCCCTCGCGGACTGGATCGATGACGGCATCATCGCGTGCGACGAGGCGATGAACGTCGTCTTTGCCAACCGCAACGCCCACGCGCTGGTGCGGGCCAAGCCCGGATCGCTGGTCGGCCTTGCGCTGACCGAAGCGCTGCCCGCGGTCGCCGGGAGCCTGCTCGAGGTCCAGGCCCGCCAGAGCCTCGTCCACGGGCACCCCAACATGGCCGACATTCCCTCGCCCTTCATCGACGGAGCCTGGCTGCGCTTCCAGTCCTTCCTGCTCGACGACCGGCTGGTGATCCGCCTCCACGACATCACCCAGGAAGTCGAGCGGCACTTCAAGGCCAACGTCAAGGAAGCGATTCTCCAGGCGCTCGACGCGCATGGCGGCATTTCCTACGTGCGCGTCTCGCTGCGCGGTACGATCGACCGGGTCGATACGCCGTTCTGCCGCCTGCTCGACCTGCCCGAGGAACGCCTCATCGGCGTCACCCTGACCGACCTTATCGCGGTTTCCGACAAGGTGGCGTTCCGCGATACGCTCGAACGCGTCCTGCGCGGCGAGGACGCGCAGCCGGTCTCGACCCACTTCCTGACCAACCGGGGCGATTTCGTCGGCGTGCGCATGGCGCTGGTCCGCCTCCAGGGCGTCTATGGCTGTGAAGGTGCGATAGCGGTGCTGACCGAAGAGCGCTCGGCTTCGGCCTGACATCCCCTGCGGCCCACGCGTTCGGCCTTCGCACCGAGAACGCCCCTGTCCGGCCATGCCCCCACTGGCGCAGGCTCCGCGCGCAAGAACCTTGCGCAAAAGTTACCCTTCACCCCCGCATGTCTGCGATACCAGGCTTTAATCGACATTAACCACCACAACAAAATTATGTTTTAAAAGAATTTTCTCAAATTCGCCCGCTGGGGGAATTGCGTAATTGCGTGCACGAGGCGTGCAGAATTTCCTTTGCTCCGGACTGCCATCCTTCTGACAAGGAAGGGAGAACCGGAAATCATGAGCACACAAGGAAACGCGACGGCCACCATCCAGGCCCCGCAGCAGGGCGCGGTCCAGACCCGAGCGCGCGGCGCATGGTGCGTCCTGCGCACACTTGCCGGCAACCGCAGCGGAGCGGTCCTCGTCGAAGCCGCGCTGGCCTTGCCCGTCCTCATTTCGCTGCTGCTCGGCGTCGTCACCTACGGTGCCTGGTTCATGTCCGCGCATTCGCTGCAACAGGTCGCCAACGAAGCCGCGCGCGCCTCGGTCGCCGGGCTCGACGCAACCGAGCGGCGCCAGATCGTCGACGCCACGATTGCCAAGAGCGTGCTGAGCGCCGGCACCATCGAGCCCGACCTCCTGAACGTCGAGACCGGCATTGATGGAGCGTACTACCGCGTCACGCTGTCATACGACGTCGCCCATTCGACGATGTTCGCCAATTCTCTGGTGCCGCTGCCCGGAGACACGATCACCCGCGAGGCAACCGTCCAGCTCCCCGCTCTCTGACCCGAAAGGGCAAGCCGCCATGCGCGTCTTAACGCCATTTCCCATTGCAGCGATCCTTCACCGGCTCGATCGTGACACGCGCGGCGCGGTGACGGTCCTGCTCGCCGGGTCGCTGCTCATGCTGATGGGCATCGCCACCGTCTCGGTCGACCTGGGCTCGATCTACCTCGCCCAGCGCAAGCTTCAGGGCATCGCCGATGCGGCCGCCATGGCCGCAGCCCAGCAGAACACGCTCCAGCTGCGCCGCGCCGCCGCACAAGGGATCATCGACGAGAACGCCGTTGCGGATGTCTCGATCGCCGCGCTCGAAAACGGAACCTACACCCAGGACAAGGCCATCGCGGTCGACCAGCGCTTCCAGCCCGGTGGCGACGAAAGCGCGGCGCGGGTCGACCTGGTCCAGACCGTGCCGATGTTCTTCGGCCGCGCGCTGGGTTTCGAACACGCCACGGTGCGCGCGCAGGCCACCGCCGCCAAGATCGACATGGCCGCCTATTCGCTGGGCACGAGCCTTGCCTCGCTGTCGGGCGGCATCCCCAACGCGCTGCTGTCCGCGCTGATCGGCACGCAGCTCAACCTTTCCGTGCTCGACACCCAGAACCTCGCCAGCGCCCAGGTCGACCTGCTCGGCTTTGCCGACGCGGTGAAAGCCGAGGTCAACGCCAAGGACGTGACCTACGCCGAGCTGTTCGACACCCCCATCGCGCTGGGCGACGCGCTGCGCGCGCTGGCCGCCAGCGCGGGCAGCAGCCAGGCCGCCGCGGTCCTTGCCGACATGGCCGACCAGGCGCCGCTCGTCGACGTGACGCTGGGCCAGATGATCGAACTTGGCCCCTATGGCCGGCTCGACTATTCGCCGGGCAAGACCGGGGTCGAGGTGGACGCCTTCTCGCTCGCCCGGACGCTGCTCGAACTCTCGCACGGCGACAGCTTCGACATCACTTTCGCGCTCTCGGTCAGCGGCCTGTCGAACGTGACGGTCCATCTGGTGCGCGGCTATGGCGTCGCCAGGAGCCCCTGGCTGACGATCACCAGCGCACGCGATTACGTGCTGCGCACCGCGCAGGCCCGCCTCCTCGTCGCCGCGAGCGCCTCCACCGGAAACCCCTTGCTTCCCTCGCTCACGCTGCCGCTCTACGCCGAACTTGCGCAAGGCCAGGCCACCCTCGACGATATCCAGTGCACCGGCGATGCCGATAGCGACGGCGTGACACTGGGGGTTTCCCCGGCGCTGGGCACGGTGGGTATCGGCACGGCCAGCGCGGCCGACATGGCCGACCTCACCGAGCCGGTGACGCTGAGCACCGCCACGCTCGTCCAGGTCCCGCTGATCGCCAAGGTGACCGCACTTTCCCAGGTCTCGCTGGGCGGAACCACCGATCCCCAAGAGGTCCTCTTCACGCTCGCCGAGATTCGCGCCGGCACGACCAAGACGGTGGGCACCAACGACCTGACCCAGTCGCTGGCAACCTCGCTCATCAAGCAGACCAACCTTCAGGCCCAGACGCTCGGCCTCACGCTCAGCCTGAGTTCGGTGACCGCAATCGTTGGCAACACGCTCGCGGTGATTGCCCCCACGCTCGACCAGACGGTGACCAGCCTGACCCAGGCGCTGGGCATCCGCCTGGGCGCGGCCGACGTCACGGTCAACCAGGTGCGCTGCGGTATCCCGATGGTCACCGCCTGACCGCACCAGCCTTGCACGGAGCGGCGCGGTTTTACGGTTCTCCCGCGCCGCTCCATCCTCGGCCCGCGGCATCGCCCTCTTGCCGCGGGCCACTTGTTCATGTTATGTTCCAAACCATGAACGCGATCAAGGGCCGTGGATCGGTCAGCAACCAGACCAGCACCCGCTTTGCCCTGCCGTCCAGCCAGAGCGATGGCGACTGGCTGGACGAGCGCGAGCGGATCGATGGAGCGCCTCCGCGCCTGTCCACCCAGGTCACCGAACTGCACCCCAGGACCATCCTCTCCTTCAACCGATCGCCCGACATTTCCTTCGATCGCTCGATCAACGCCTACAACGGGTGCGAGCACGGCTGCATCTACTGCTTCGCGCGGCCAAGCCACGCCTGGCACGACCTGTCACCCGGACTCGATTTCGAGACCCGCCTCTTCGCCAAGCCCGATGCGCCGCGCCTGCTACGCGAAACGCTCGCCCGGCGCAGCTACCACCCCGCCCCCATCGCCATGGGCACCAACACCGACCCCTACCAGCCGATCGAGGGGCGCTACCGCATCACCCGCCAGATCCTCGAGCTGTGCCTGGAAGTGCGCCACCCGGTCACGCTGGTAACCAAGTCGGACCGCATTCTGGCCGACCTCGACCTGATCGAAGCGCTGGCACGGGACAATCTGGTGAGCGTCGGGCTGTCGATCACCAGTCTTGACCCGCGGCTTTCGCGCCTCCTCGAACCACGCGCAGCTTCACCATCCAAACGGCTGGACGCACTGGAAAAACTGTGCACCGCCGGGGTCCCCGCCCACGCCATGATCGCCCCTGTCATTCCCGCCCTCACCGATGGCGAGCTGGAGGCGATCATCGCCGCCTGCGCCGCCAGGGGCGCACGCCACGCGCAGTGGATCATGATCCGCCTGCCCCACGAAGTCGCTCCACTGTTTCGCGAATGGCTCGAAACCCACTTCCCCGAACGCGCCGGCAAGGTCATGGGCGTGATCCGCGAAATGCGCGGCGGCAAGGACAACGACCCGCGCTTCAACGAACGCTTCCGCCCGCAAAGCGCCTGGGCCGACGTCCTGCGCGCGCGCTTTCGGGTCGCCATGAAGCGGCACGCAATGGAGCCACCCTCGATCCGGCTCGACACCACCAAATTTCGCAAGCCCGCGCCCGACGGGCAGCTTTCGCTGCTTTAGATGTCTGCCTCCAGCATGGAATGGCCGGGTTTGGCAATGAAGGCGGCCGGTTTTGGTTTCCAGAGCGGATCGATGGCATCGCAGGACCTTGCCAACTTCCGCGCCTTGAGCGGCCTGGCGAAGCTGTCCTCGATCAGAGTCCGTTTGGGAAATGCCCGCAACGGGCATTTTCGTGGCGGCACCGGCCCACGCCCCCACCCACCACCTGACGGCAGTATTCTAAGGGTGGTGGGTGGGGGCGTGGGCCGGTGCCGCAAAATTCGCGTCTACGCGAATTTCCAAACAGCGCTCTCAGCGCAAAAATAGTACCGGACAATCAAGCGAGTATCGACAGACAAAGTCCATTCAGAATAAGGACTTTTTACAAGATATAGCCCCCTCCCGTCCGGTTTTTACACGGGCCGCGCGGCGAACGGCACGGCGTCAATCCAAGTCAACCGCGCACCGTCCTTGTCCCGTTCACTCCTGTCGCCTTCCCTTTGCACTTTGCCGTCCAAGGGAACCGAAGGCGTTGCTGTCCCGTTAAAAGCCCCAACACAGCAATTCGAAGGCCGCATCGAACGGCCGAGAGAGAAAGGATGCGAACCCATGGCAGACGAATACGTGACCCGCGCGCCGCAGACTGACCCCGCGAGCCAGCCCACCCACACCACCGTGATCCATGAACGCGGCTCATCCTCGGGCGGCGGCATTGCCATTGCCGTGGTCCTGCTGGTGGCGGTGCTGGGCGGCTTTTACCTGTTCAGCCAGACCACTTCGAGCGAGACGGCCAAGAACAACGCCATCGCCCGCGCGGCGGACAGCGTGGGCAGCGCGGCAAGCGATGTCGGCGACGCGGCCAAGGACGCGGCCGACAATGTGGGCAGCAACTGACCCCAAGCGATTGGCGTACCCAACGAAGAGGGGCCGGACCCGAGCGCAGGTCCGGCCCCTCTTTTCATGGCCCTGCCGCGCGCCTTTGATCAGGCCGCGCGCCGCATTCCTTCGGGTCCGCGATGGGCGTTGAGCGAAATGTTCGACAGCCCCTCGACGCTCGCCAGCTGTTCGACGAAATCACCGTCAAGCGCGAAGTCGCGGCCCAGCCGCACCTTCTGCTCCTGCCCGTTGCCCAGCTTGAGCGTCGCGATCACCTCGCCGCTGCCCTTGGCGCCTTCGCGCATGAGCAGCGCCAGTTCCTGGACCGCTTCCACCCGATCGACGTCGAGCCGCAGCAACATGCGCGCCGCTGCCGTCACTTCGGCGAGCGGGCGCGCGCCGCGCACGGTAATGCGCGGGGGCTCGTCCTCGCTCGGACTGTCGAGTTCGACGTTGAGCAGCAGGCAGGTGCTGTCCTTGCCCCACTGTACGAAGGAATCGACCATCCCCTCCTCGAAGCAGCAGGCTGAAAAGTTGCCCGACGCGTCCGAATAGTCGACCATCACGAAGTCCTTGCCGCGCTTGGTCTTTCGCTTCTGCACATTCTCGACCATCGCGGCCATGACCGCGCCGGTCTTGCCGCCACCACCGCCGCCCGCCATCAGGCTGGCGTGGGTGCGCGCGCCGTTCGACGAGGCCACCGCGCGGAATTGCTCGACCGGATGCGCGGCGAAGTAGAAGCCGAAGACCTCGCGCTCCTTGGCCATCTGGTCCATCCGGCTCCACGGCGCGACATCGACAAGGCGCAGGCCCTGCACGGCGTGGGAATCGTCCCCGAACAGGCCGCCCTGGGTCGAATTGCGCTCACGCGCGGCCATGTCCGCTTCGGCCAGCAGGGTATCGGCGTTGGCGATGACCTTGGCCCGGTTGGGCTCCAGACTGTCGAGCCCGCCCGCAGCCCCCAGGCTTTCGAGCAGGCGCCGGTTCATCGATCCGCTCGGCGCACGGCGAAACAGATCATCGAGGCTGGCGAAGGCCCCGTTGGCCTGCCGTTCGTGGACCACCGCGTCCATCGCCTTTTCGCCCACGTTGCGAATGCCCGCCAACGCGTAGCGCACCGCGAGGCTGTCGTGCGTTTCCTCGACGATGAATTCGGCTTCCGACCTGTTGATGTCGGGCGGCGCCAGCTCGATGCCGTTGCGGCGCATGTCGTCGACGAAGATCGCCAGCTTTTCGGACTGATGCATGTCGAAGCACATCGCCGCAGCGTAGAATTCGTGCGGGTAATGCGCCTTGAACCAGGCGGTGTGATAGGCCAGCAAGGCGTAAGCGGCGGCGTGCGACTTGTTGAAGCCGTAGCCGGCGAACTTGTCGATCAAGTCGAACAGCTCGTTGGCCTTGGCCGCGTCGATGTCCGACACTTCCTTGCAGCCCGCCACGAAGCGCTTGCGCTGCTGGTCCATCTCGGCCTGGACCTTCTTGCCCATCGCGCGGCGCAGAAGGTCTGCATCGCCCAGCGAGTACCCCGCGAGGATCTGCGCGGCCTGCATGACCTGTTCCTGATAGACGAAGATGCCGTACGTCTCGCCCAGGATGCCCGCCAGCTTGTCGTGCGGGTACATGATCTTTTCCAGCCCGTTCTTGCGTCGGCCGAACAGCGGGATATTGTCCATCGGGCCCGGACGGTAAAGCGAGACGAGCGCGATGATGTCGCCGAAATTGGTCGGCTTCACCGCCGCCAGCGTGCGGCGCATACCTTCCGATTCCAGCTGGAACACGCCCACCGTGTCACCACGCTTGAGCAATTCGTAGGTCGCTGCATCGTCCCAGCGCAGGCTCGACAGGTCGATCGTGATGCCACGACGCTCAAGCAGGTCGCAGGCCCGGCGCAGCACCGAAAGCGTCTTGAGGCCCAGAAAGTCGAACTTGATGAGGCCCGTGTTCTCGACATGCTTCATGTCGAACTGGGTCACCGGCATGTCCGAACGCGGATCGCGGTAGAGCGGCACCAGCTTTTCGAGCGGGCGGTCGCCGATCACCACGCCCGCCGCGTGGGTCGAGGAGTTGCGCGGCATGCCCTCAAGCTGGATCGCCAGGTCGACCAGCCGCTTCACTTCGGGGTCGGTGTCGTACTCGGCGCGAAATTCCTCGACCGCAGGCGTGAGACTGCCGTCCTTTTCCTTCTTGCCGTTGAGCGCCTGGTCGAGCGTCCACGGGTCGGTCGGGTGGTTGGGCACCATCTTGCACAGGCTGTCGACCCGGCCGTAGCCCATCTGCAGGATGCGCCCGCAGTCGCGCAGCACCGCGCGCGCCTTCATCTTACCAAAGGTGATGATCTGCGCGACGTGATCGTGGCCGTACTTCTTCTGCACGTAGCGGATCGTCTCGCCACGCCGGGTTTCGCAAAAGTCGATGTCGAAGTCAGGCATCGAGACGCGTTCGGGGTTGAGGAAGCGTTCGAACAGCAGCCCGAGCTTGAGCGGGTCGAGGTCGGTGATCGTCAAGGCCCAGGCGACCAGCGAGCCAGCGCCCGAACCACGGCCCGGCCCGACCGGAATGCCGTTGTCCTTCGACCACTTGATGAAGTCGGCAACGATCAGGAAGTAGCCGGGAAAGCCCATCCCCACGATGATGTCGACTTCGAACTTCAGCCGCTTGGCGTAATCGATGAAATCTTCGGTGACGCCCTTTTCGCGCAAGGTCTCCCACGCCGCGGTCAGTTCATCGCCTTCAAAGGCCAGCGCCTCGTCGAGTTCCTGCTCGCTGGCATCGGGCCAGTAGGGTGCAAGCCGGCGGGCCAGGCCGCGGCGCGAATCGCGCGCGAGCATCCGCGCCTCGCCTTCCTTGTCGCCCGCGAGGCTGGGCAGCAGCGGCGCACGGCGGGGCGGCACGTAGGCGCAGCGCTGCGCGACAACGAGCGTGTTGGCCATCGCCTCGGGCAAGTCGGAGAACATCTCCTCCATCACCTCGATCGGCTTGACCCAGCGCTCGGTCGAAGAGCGCGGGCGTTCCTCGGCATCGACCTGGGTCGCGTTGGCGATGCACAGCATGGCATCGTGGGCTGGGTGGAAGGTGCTTTCCGAATACTGCGCCGGGTTCGAGGCCACGAGCGGAATGGCGCGCGCATAGGCCAGTTCGATCAGCGCCTCCTCGCCCGCATCCTCGACCGGATCGCCGGTGCGGCTGATCTCGATGTAGAGGCGGTCCCCGAAGCATTCCTGCAGCACGTCGCAGTATTCGCCCGCCGCCGCGTCGCGCCCCTCGGCCAGCAGGCGCGTCAACGCGCCCTCGCCGCCACCCGACAGACAGATCAGGCCGTCGGTGTAACCGCGCAGCGAATCGAGTTCGACGTGGGGTTCGCGGTCGAGCGGACGATCGAGGTGCGAGCGACTGACGTGGCGGCACAGGTTTTCCCAGCCCGCCTCGTTCTGCGCGAACAGCGCAAGCCAGTCGATCACTCGCTCCTGCCCTTGCGCCACGGCGCCCGGCCGGATCACCGCGAGGAACGTGCCGACGACCGGCTGGATGCCCATTCCCATGCAGGCCTGCGCGAAGGTCGGCGCGCCGTAAAGACCGTTGCGATCGCAAATCGCCATGGCCGGGAACCCGCGTGACTTGGCCAGCTTGGCGGCTGCCTTGGGGTCGATCGAACCGTCCAGCATCGTGTAGCTGGAAAAAATGCGCAAAGGGACAAAAGGTGCAAAGGCCATCTCCCGGATTTAGGCACTGCGCCAAGACCGGATCAAGGGGTAGCCGCCATTCGGCAGGGGATAGCGCAGGGCCTGGCGCCCGGCGATGAGGACGCCGAACCGCCGCCTGCCTCGCCCCCCCCGGCGCGTTGCGGCGCGGTCAGCCCCAAGTGGCCGGAATTGTTGCGATAGCCGGCTCGCCATGAAATTTTTGTCGCAGCGCGCTTCACAAACGAACCGTTAAGGATCTTTGCCTAGATTCCTCCTCAAGGACGCGCGCCTGCCAGAACGCGGCATGCACTTTTGGTTAACCTGTGCTAACGACCAGAACCCAGCGAGCGCGTCCCACGACGATGCGTCTCGCCGCATCGCCTTTCGAGGGAACGAGACGACCATGCCCAAGCCCGACGTCCGCCTCGCCCTGCTCCACGTCGCTGCCGCCACCCTGGCCGCGCTGACACCATACAGGGGCTGAACCGCCGATGCCCGATATCACGACCATTGCCCTTTGCAGCACGAGCGCGGGTGCGATCCTGCTGCTCGCCATGGTCGTGTCCTGGCTCAAGGACGGGCGCCCCCGGCGCAGCTTCTGGCTGTTCATGCCCTTTGCGCTGGCCCTGCCCGCCGGGATCCTGCTGTCCTATCCCGAAGCCTTCGGCGAGGCGCCTGCGCTCGCAATCGGCTGGTTCCTGCTCACGCTGGCTTACGGCGCGGCCTGGCAGAGCGCGCGCTACGCGGCCCAGCGCCGCATCGTGATCCTGCCCACGCTGATCGCCTGCCTTGCCGGGCTGGCCATCTCGCTCACCCTGCGCAGCGCGGCGCTCCATCCCGAATGGCGCATGGCGCCGCGGGCGCTGCTGATGGCGGGCTTCTGTCTGCTGAGCGCGCGCGAATACCGCTCGATCGGCAACCGCCACTTGCCCTCGGCACAGACACTGGCCTGGATTTTCGCCGGTTTCGGCCTGTTCCACGCCCTGCGCACGCCGCTTTCGGCCGTGATCCCGGCCCCGCTGGGCTCGCTCGAACCGCAAGTCTGGTCCATTGCCGCGTTCAATTTCCAGATCGTCCTCAATGGCCTGCTGGCGAGCGTGTTCATGATGACGCTCAGCCGCGAGCGGGTTGCCATGCACCATTTCCACCTGGCGATGGTCGACCCGCTGACCGGCATCGGCAACCGTCGCGCGCTTGACCGCAGGCTTGCAGAAATCGCGCACGAACGGCAATCGGCGCGCTTTCCCGTGCCCGAGAACCTGGCCCTGGCCATTCTCGACATCGACCGGTTCAAGGCCATAAACGATCGCTACGGGCATGGCTTTGGCGACGTGGTGATTGCCGGAACCGCGAACCTGGCCTGCGATGCTGTGGGCTACCGCAACGCCTTTCGCCTGGGCGGCGAGGAATTCGCGCTGCTGATCGAAGCCGAAAGCAGCAAGGCGATCGAGTCTATCGCCGAGCGTATCCGTGCCGATTTCGCCGCGCGCACGCACACCGCGCACGACCAGTCGCATCGGGCCACGCTGAGCATCGGGCTGGCGCTGTTCGACGCCGGAACGCCAAGCGAGGACCTGCTCAAGGAAGCCGACCGCGCGCTCTATCTCGCCAAGGCGCTGGGCCGTGACCGGGTGATCCTTGCCGACGAAAGCATGATCGCGCGCCTGATGAAAACCGCACTGCACGAAATGGTGCCGCCCCCGCACGAGCCTGCGCAGCGGGCCGCCCTGTCGATCGATCCCGGCGCGCGGGACCACGCCGAGCCGCTGATCAAGCGCCGCAGCGCCTGACGCGCGCCATGACCGCCCTGCGGCGGCCGGACGCTTTCGCTCCGTTTCCCTTTAGAGCATTTTCCAGTCAGGTGGAATCACCTGACGGTTCAGAAAATGCGTTAAAACAAAAGGCTAGAGCGGTCGATCTGATGCAATCCGATCGAAAACCGCTCTAAAGAAGCTTTTCGATATCGCGCGCCAGCGCCTCGGGCTTGTCCGTCGGTGCGTAACGGCGCACGACCTTGCCGTCNCCGATCGAAAACCGCTCTAAAGAAGCTTTTCGATATCGCGCGCCAGCGCCTCGGGCTTGTCCGTCGGTGCGTAACGGCGCACGACCTTGCCGTCGCGATCGATCAGGAACTTGGTGAAGTTCCATTTGATCGCCTTGCTGCCCAGCAACCCCGGCGCCTCGGCCTTGAGCCAGGCGAACAGCGGATCGGCGTTCGCGCCGTTGACCTCAACCTTGCCCATGAGCGGGAAGGACAGGCCGAAATTGACCTCGCAGAACTGCGCGATCTCGTCGGCCGAGCCGGGCTCCTGACCGCCGAACTGGTTGCAGGGGAAGGCGATGACCTCGAACCCGCGATCGCGGTAGTCGCGCCAGAGCGCCTCGAGCCCCTTGTACTGCGGGGTGAACCCGCACTGGCTGGCCGTATTGACGACCAGCACCACCTTGCCGAGACGGTCAGCCAGGCTCACCGTCTCGCCATTGGGCAGCCTCGCCGAAAAATCGGCGATGGTGGCTGGCTCAGTCATCGGCGCGGGGGAAATCCGCACGACGGTAGAGCGCCAGGATCTCGGCGTACTTGAACTGACGGTCGCCATCCTTCTGGACCGCGTAGTCGCCACGCTTTTCCTCGGGCAGGTCCATGACGAACTCGATCAGTTCGGCCACGGTCCCCCGGCGCAGCGTCTTGAAGCGGTGGAACAGGCCACCGCCATCCTCGCAGCGGTGCAGTTCTGCCGAATCGTTCCAGGCAAAACCGGCCGGAGTGCCGTCACCGCCATGAATGGTGGAAGGAATATCGCTCATCGCGCGGGCCTTTCGTGTTCTCTCTACTGGGATTCACCGGAGATTTACGGTGCTCCGGCGTTTTGTTGTCATTTGGCGACGTCGCGCGCCAAAATCAACGCGCGAAACGATGAAAATCGCGAGTACCCGTTCACCGGGCCAGCACGCCTTCCTGCAAACGCACCACGCGGTCCATCGCGGCGGCCAGACGCTCGTTGTGGGTGGCGACGAGCGCCGCGCTGCCCTGCCCGCGCACGAGCTCCAGAAATTGGGCAAAGACCGTATCCGCCGTGGCCTCGTCGAGATTGCCGGTCGGCTCGTCGGCAAGCACCAGGCGCGGCTTGTTGGCCAGCGCGCGGGCGACCGCGACGCGTTGCTGTTCACCACCCGAAAGCTTGGAAGGGCGGTGTTCGAGCCGCTGCCCGAGCCCGAGCGCGGTGAGCAGCTCGCGCGCGCGCGCCTCGCATTCGGCGCGCGGGCGCCCGGTGATGAGCTGGGGCAGCACGACATTCTCGATCGCGTTGAAATCGGGCAGCAGGTGGTGGAACTGGTAGACGAAACCGATGTGGTCGCGGCGCACCGCGGCCCGGCGGTCCTTGCCCAGGTTGCTGGCATCGATCCCGGCGATCTCGATGCGGCCGCCGAAACCGCCTTCGAGCAGGCCGATCGCCTGCAGCATGGTCGACTTGCCGGAGCCCGATGGACCCAGCAGCGCGACGATCTCGCCCGGCTGGACGGCCAGGTCCACGCCGCGCAGCACGTCGATACGCACCCCGCCCTGTTCGAAACTGCGGGTAACGCCGCTCAGGCGCACGACCGGATCGCGCCCCGGATCGGCGGGCGCGGGAACGACGATGGGATCACTCATAACGAAGAACCTGCACGGGATCGGTGCTCGCCGCCTTGAAGGCCGGGTAGAGCGTGGCGAGGAAGCTGAGAACGAGCGAGAGCACGACGATCGAGACGATCTCGACCGGGTCGGCGCGCGCGGGCAGTTCGGTCAGGAAGCGCACCGAGGGGTCCCACAGGTTCTGCCCCGTGATCCGTTCGACCAGATGCACCATCGGCTGGCGGAAGTAGAGGAACACGAAGCCCAGCGCGAGCCCGGCCACGGTGCCCGCCGCGCCGATACAGAAGCCGGCAGTGACGAAGACCTTGAGCAGCGATTTGCGCGTCGCGCCCATGGTGCGCAGGATAGCGATGTCGCGCGTCTTGGCCCGCACCAGCATGATGAGCGAGGACAGGATGTTGAACACCGCGACCAGCACGATGATCGAGAGCACGACGAACATCGCCACCCGCTCCACCGCGAGAGCCTGGAACAGCGAGGAGTTCATCTCCTGCCAGGTGGTCACCACCGCGCGTCCTTGGAGCGCGCGCTTGAGCGGGGCGAGGATTTCGCTCACCCGGTCGGGATTGGTGGTCGTCAGTTCGATCATGCCGATCGTGTCGCCGCTCAGAAGCAGCGTCTGCGCATCGGGAATGGGCATCACCACGTAGCGTTCATCAAGGTCGTAGACGCCGATCTCGAAGATCGCCGAGACATGGTAGGCAATCTCGCGCGGGACGGTGCCGAACGGGGTCGAGCGGCCGAGCGGATTGAAGATGGTGATCGTGTCGCCCACCTGCGCCCCCAGGTTCTTGGCCAGTTCCGAGCCGAGCGCGACGTTGCGTGCGCCCGGCTTCAGCTCGGACAAGTCGCCCGACTGCACCTTGGGCGCCAGGCGCTGGATGTCCTTCTGGGTGTTGCCGCGCGCCAGGATCAGCTCGACCCGGCCGTTGAACGTGGTCGCCAGCGGCTGCTCGATCAGCGGCGAGGCGCGGGTGACTCCCGGCGTCTTCTCGATCTCCTTGAGCACCTCCTGCCAGTTGTCGAAGCGCGAGCCGTAGGCCTGAACAATGGCGTGGCCATTGAGGCTGACGATCTTGTCGAACAGCTCGGCACGAAAGCCGTTCATGACGCTCATCACGATGACCAGCGCGGCCACGCCCAGCATGACCGCGACAAGGCTGATACCGGCCACCAGCGCGATGAAGCGCTCGCCCTTGCCGGGAAGCATGTAGCGCTTGGCGATGGTCCATTCGAAAGGGGAAAGCAGCAAGCGAAGGCCCGCCTCTGGCTGAAAGTTGCACACACGACCGCCGAGACGGATCGAAACGATGCCCGGTCTAGCGTTGCCGGCCTGAACGCCGGGCAACGCCAAGCCGCGGTATGGGGAATGCCGCGCCCGGCCTTACGGGCAAGCCGCAGGGCTGGCAAGCCGGTGCACAAGCGCACACAGGGCCGCCAGGTTCCCGGCTTGCCCCAAGTCCTTGCCAGCGAGCCAGTCCACCGCCTCCCTTGCCGCGCCCCAAGCGCGTCCCAAGCGTGCCACAAGCGCCCGTCATCGCATCGTCATCTGCCCCTTTCATGGGAACAATGCGCCGGGTTCGCCGTTTGCCCCCCTTGCTTTTCGGGCCAATCCCTGCAAATGCGCGGCCAAATTGACGCTGGCGCGGGTCCAAAATTCCATGAACCTTACTCATCCCTTTCGTGACGCCGACGGGGACAAACTGCGCGAAGAGTGCGGTGTGTTTGGCGTAATCGGAGCACAGGAGGCGGCCAACATCACCGCCGCCGGGCTTCACTCCCTCCAACATCGTGGACAGGAAGCGGTCGGGATCACCTCGTTTTCGGGCAGTGAGTTCCACACGCACCGTGGCCTGGGCCATGTCGCGCAGGTGTTCAACGCCCGCACGCTGGAAACCCTGCCCGGCACCATGGCGTCTGGCCACGTGCGCTACTCGACCACCGGCGGTTCGGGCCTGCGCAACGTCCAGCCGTTGTTCGCCGATCTGGCCGCGGGCGGGTTCTCGATCGCCCACAACGGCAACATCTCGAACGCGATGACCCTGAAGCGCGACCTCGTCGCCAAGGGTTCGATCTTCCAGTCCACCTCGGACACCGAAGTCATCATCCACCTCGTCGCGACCAGCCGCTACCCCACGCTGCTCGACAAGTTCATCGATGCGCTGCGCATGGTCGAAGGCGGCTACGCGCTGATCTGCTCGACCAACGAGGGCATGATGGCCTGCCGCGACCCGCTGGGCATCCGCCCGCTGGTCATGGGCCGCCTGGGCGATGCGATTGTCTTCGCGTCCGAAACGGTCGCCTTCGATGTGATCGGGGCCGAATTCATCCGCGCGGTCGAACCGGGCGAGCTGGTGCAGGTCGACTTCAAGGGCACGGTCTCGAGCCACCGCCCGTTCGGCAGCCCCTCGCCGCGCCCGTGCATCTTCGAGCACGTCTACTTCAGCCGCCCCGATTCGGTGATGGACGGCATCTCGGTCTACGCCGCGCGCAAGCAGATCGGCGTCGAGCTGGCCAAAGAATCGCCCGCGATGGCCGACATCGTGGTTCCCGTGCCCGACAGCGGCGTTCCCGCCGCGATCGGCTACGCGCAGGAATCGGGCATCCCCTTCGAGCTGGGCATCATCCGCTCGCACTACGTGGGCCGCACCTTCATCCAGCCCGGTGATGCCGCGCGCCACGCCGACGTCAAGCGCAAGCACAACGCCAACCGCGCGCTGGTCGAAGGCAAGAAGATCATCCTCATCGACGATTCGATCGTGCGCGGCACGACCTCGATGAAGATCGTCGAGATGATGCGCGATGCGGGCGCCGCCGAAGTGCACATGCGCATCGCCAGCCCGCCGACCGAATATTCGTGCTTCTACGGCGTCGACACCCCCGAACGCTCCAAGCTGCTCGCCGCCAAGATGGACATCGCGGCGATGGCCCGGTTCATCAAGGCCGACAGCCTGGCCTTCGTCTCGATCGACGGGCTCTACCGCGCGGTGGGCGAGCCCAAGCGCAACAAGAAGTGCCCGCAGTTCTGCGACGCCTGCTTCACCGGGGACTACCCGACCAAGCTGACCGACTTCGAGCAGACGGCCTCGGGCCAGCTGAGCGCGGCGTGAGCGGCGCGGTGGACGCCAGCGCGCCCGTAGCCCGGCCTTTCGAGGGGCAGATCGCGCTCGTCACGGGTTCGAGCCGGGGCATCGGCGCGGCCACCGCAAACGCGCTTGCCGCGCAAGGCGCGCACGTCGTGCTGACCGGGCGCGACACCAAGGCGCTCGAAGCGGTCGAGGAAGCCATCTTCGAGGCCGGCGGCTCGGCCACCATCGCCCCCGTCGACCTCGTCGAGCCCGACGGCATCGCCCGGCTCGCCAGCGCGGTCTCGCAGCGCTGGGGCAAGCTCGACATCCTGGTCATCAACGCCGCCGTGCTGCCCGAGCTGACCAGCGTCGCCGACATCGACCAGCGCGTGTTCAACAAGGCGCTGACCACCAACGTGCTGGCCCCGCAGGCGCTGATCGCCAATTTCGATCCGCTGCTGCGCAAGAGCGCCGACGCCCGCGTGATCGGCCTGACGACTACCGTCGCCGCGGCCCCGCGCGCGTTCTGGGGCGCGTACGGCGCAACCAAGGCCGCGCTCGAGGTCCTGCTCGCGTGTTACGCCCAGGAAACCGAAAAAACCTCGAAGATCCGGGTGGCTATCGTTAACCCTGGCGCGACCCGCACGGCGATGCGCGCGCGCGCCTATCCCGGCGAGGATCCGGCCACGGTCAAGCCCGCCGAGGATGTCGCGACGCGCTTGGTGGCGCTGCTTGGCGAGCCTTTCGCGACTGGGCACCGCGAATCTCTTAACCAAACCCGGTAAGACGTCGCAAACCGCTCTCTGGGATTGTTTGCCTCGAATAGGCGGTCGCATGGGCCGCATTTCGTATTGCCAGCAGACCCAGGAGACCCCCAGATGACCGACACGGGGAACAAACTCTACGAGAACGCCGCTCAGGAAGATCGCAGCGCCCGGCGTGAAAAGATCTCCATTCCGGCTTCGCTGCGCGCCTCAGGCGGCAAGGGCTACCAGACGGTGGTGCGCGACATCTCGCTTTCGGGCTTTTCGGCCACCGCGATGAGCCGCATCCACCCCGGCACCTATTGCTGGCTGACGCTGCCGGGCCTGGAATCGCTGACCGCCAAGGTCATCTGGTGGGACGAGGGCCTCGTCGGCTGCGCTTTCGAAAGCCTGATCGCCCCGATCATCTTCGAGGACCTGCTCGAACGCTGGCGGATGCGCGGCTACATCGGCCCGGCAAGCTGATTACCCTTCCCCTTTGAAACGCTCCCACGCGCCCAGCGCCCGTTCACGCCCGGCGCGGTGTTCGATCAGGCGCGCGGGATAGGCCCTGGGCCGGATCATCGGCGCGGGATCGTGGATCTCACCCGAGGGCAGATCAGCCAGTTCGGGCACCCATTCGCGGATGTAGCGCGCCGCATCGAACTTCTCCGACTGGCTGAGCGGCGCCATGATCCGCACGAACATGTTCGCATCGACGCCCGATCCGGCACTCCACTGCCAGTTGACCGCGTTCGAGCCGTAATCGGCATCGACCAGCGTGTCCCAGAACCACTGCTCACCGCGCCGCCAGTCGATCAGCAGGTGCTTCACGAGGAAGCTCGCCGCGATCATCCGCACCCGGTTGTGCATCCAGCCGGTGTGCCAAAGCTGGCGCATTCCGGCATCGACAATGGGATAGCCGGTGCGCCCCTGCTGCCAGGCGACAAGGTCCGCCTCGGCCTGCGCACCGCTGCGCCAGGGAAAATCGTCAAAGCCCTCCTTGGCCGATGTCGCGCCATAGTCGGGGAACTGGAGGATGACGTTCTGCGCATAGTCGCGCCAGCCGATTTCGGAGAGGAACGTGGCGACACTGCCCCCGGCATCGGCCACCGCGTGCCACACCTGCGCGGGCGAGATCTCACCGAAATGCAGGTGCGGCGAGAGGAACGAAGTGCCCTCGATCGCGGGCAGGTTGCGCTGCCCTTCGTAGCGCGCGGCCGCCTCGACGAAGGCGGCCAGGCGCCCGGCCGCGCCCTCCTCGCCCGGCTCCCAGAAATCGCGCATCCCGCCCGCCCAGTCGGGCTTGGCGGGCAGCAGCTTCCAGTCACCAAGCGCGTCGCTCTCGGGCCAGCGTTCAGGTGCTGCCAGGGTGTGCGGGCGGCGCAGCGGCTCTGCGGGCGGCATCCGTTCGTTGAGCGCGCGCCAGAACGGGGTGAAGATCTTGTAGGCCCCGCCCGTGCCGGTCGTCACCGATCCCGGCGGCGCGAGGTAGTTGCCATGGTGAAGGTGGAGCGTCAGCGCCTTGCCGACGGCCTTTTGCGCGTTGCGCCACCACGGCTCGTAATGGTGCAGCGCGTGGACCGCGCTCGCCCCGGTCTCCCGCGCGAGCTGGGCCAGCACCTCCTCGCAGCGGCCCCGGCGCAGGATCAGCCGCGAACCCTTTTTGCGCAAGGCCGCATCCAGCGCCTCGAGCGAATGGTGCAGCCACCAGCGTGAAGCGCCGCCCATCCGGCGGTGCTTCGCGCATTCGTCGTCGAGCACATAGACCGGGATAACCGGTCCCGCGCTCGCCGCAGCGCTGAGCGCCGCCTGATCGCGCAGGCGCAGGTCGCGCCGAAACCAGACAATAACCGGGGATTGTGCAGCCAGAGAAGAGGTCATGGATTTCGCAACCGCGTTTGCTTCGTTACGTTCCCTAACCCAATGATTATTCCCGCCCAACCCGTTTCGACAGCGCCGCGCGCGATCACCATCGCCACCCTGCTGGCCTGGCTCGCACTGCTCCTTTCGGCCCTTGCGGTTCTCACCGGGGCCAGCGCCGCGTTCGACTGGAGCGCGCTGCTCGCGCTGCGCACCGCGGATGGGGGCCCACCCGGCCCGCACTGGCTCACGCCAGCCATCGCCGGCGTCACGCTGCTCGGCGCGGTGGCGGTGCGCATCGCCGTCTGGATCGGCGCCGGCCTGATCCTGCTGCGCCTGTCCCGCACGCGCGAGGCGGTCCGGCTTTCGCTGACCTTTCTCTCCGGCTGGCTACTGGTCGCACTGGTCAAGGCCAGTGTCGCCCGCCCGCGCCCGCCGGTCGACCTTCATCTCTCCCCGGCCCACGGCTTCAGCTTTCCCAGCGGGCACAGCTTCAGCGCAGCGATGATCTTCCTCAGCCTCGCGCTCACGTTCGCCCCGCTCGTTTCGCAGCCGCGCCTGCGCCGCATCCTTGTCCCGGCCGCGGTGCTGGTGAGCGCGGCCGTCGCCGCCAGTCGGATCTGGCTTGGCGTCCACTGGGCCAGCGACGCGCTGACCGGATGGCTTGCGGGTCTGGCCTGGGCGCTGACCTCGGCGCTGCTGTTCGCCCGGTTCAGCGCGCCCGGCAGCCTGCACCGGGCAGCGGCACCTCGGCCGTGACCGTAAAGCCGCGCGCCACCGGGCCTTTTGCATAACGCGCATCGCCGATCGTCACCTCAGCCGCGCAAGGCGCACGCCGCACCCGCGCGAAAGGAAGCTGCGACCAGGCGAGAAAATCGCGCAGGGCCGCCGAACTTGCCACCGCCCGGCGCACCAGCGGATCATCCATCGCATCGGCCACCGGCTCGCCATAGGAGCGCAGCGCGAAGGGATCGTGCATGGGGTCGAACACGCCCCGCGCGATCCGCCCGTCCTTGCGCCAGATCACCTCGCGCTGCCAGAACGCAAAGGGTGGCGGGCTGGCGAAGGCCCGGTCGGGATGCGCATAGGGCGGCCCAGCCTCCAGCGCCGCGAAGGCCAGCTGCGAAATCGCGATGTTGAGCGCGATGAACAGCCCACTGGCCAGCAGCGCCAGACCGGCCGGCGTCCCCACCTGCACCTTCCTGCGTGACGCCCGGCGGCGCGACAGGGTAACGCCCAGTCCGAGAAAAGCGAGCAGCCAGGGCGAGACGATGAACAGCCCATCGGTATGAAACCAGCGCGCGCTGACCGGGGAGAAAAGCTGGATCGCGTAAATGTTCTGCAAATCGAGCAAGGGATGCGTCAGCGCACCAAGATAGCACAGCGCCAGCAGCCATCCCGCGTGCATCCCAGGCATCCCTGCAAAATCACGCCCCTGGCGCCGCTGCCAGGCATCGAGCAGCCACAGCAGCCCGGCGAGCAAGGGGGGCAGCACCAGCACGCCTCCGATCAGACTATGGGTGAAACCGCGGTGCATCGCCAGCGGCGCCCAGGGCACCGCGTGCAGGAACACGTCGATGTCGGGCATGTTCGCGGCCAGGATGCACGCCGCCAGTCCCTTGCGGGTCTTGCCCTTGAGCCCGGTCTCAGCCAGCGCCCAGCCGACCAGACTGTGGGTAACGTTATCCATGGTCACCTTGGACTTAGTGGTTCGAACGGCTCCCTTATCACGGCCTGGCGCATCACGGGCAAGCCCGCAGGCCGGGCCGCCCATGCACCACGCCATCCCCGCTTGCCGATCGCTCCCTTGCGTAAAATCGGTAAATCGCACTGGCAAAGTCCGCCCGCTTGGGCCATTCTCCCCGCGATGCCCAACGCGCACGCCTTTCATGAGCCATTCCCGCGCCCGGGCCTTTTCTCATTTTACCGGAATCCAACGAGGCAATGACCGACTTTTCGAATCTTCCCTACCGCCCCTGCGTCGGGGTGATGCTGGTGAACGCCCATGGCAAGGTGTTCGTCGGCAAGCGTATCGACAACCGCGAGGGCGATTTCTGGCAGATGCCCCAAGGCGGCGTCGATGACGGCGAGGATCTCAAGGAAGCCGCCTACCGCGAACTGTGGGAGGAAACCGGCGTGGCGCAGGACAAGGTCATCCTGCTTTCGCGCACCAAGGAAGAACTTCTCTACGACCTGCCCGACGAGCTGCTGGGCAAACTGTGGAAAGGCAAGTACCGCGGCCAGCGCCAGCACTGGTTCCTCGGCCGGTTCGAGGGAGAGGATGGCGACATCGACCTCAACGCCCACGCCCCGGCCGAATTCTGCGAGTGGAAGTGGATCGATGCCGACCAGCTGCCCGAACTGATCGTGCCCTTCAAGAAGCGCGTCTACCGCTCGGTGCTCGAGGAATTCCGCGCGCTTATCTGACCGCGCTCGGCGCCTTCCAAAACGCCAAACGCCGCGCTTTCCCGAAAGGAAAAGCGCGGCGTTTGGCGTTTTGGAAGGGCCCGCTCAGTTTTCCGAAACGGCGGGCTTGGTCTTGACCGTATCGGCCGCGACCATCTGCGGCATTTCGGGACCCTTGGCGATCGCCGCCGCGACTTGCCTGGCCTGCGCGCAGTCGGCCCCGCACAGCGTCTTCAACCGGCTGAGATTGAGCCCGGCCTTCTCGGTCGCGCCCTTCTGTGCGAGCGCCACGCCTTCACCCGCAAGGGCAGAGAGATTGCGCGGATCATCCTTGAGCGCGACACGGTAGTAATGGATCGCCTTGCCCTGAAGCCCCTTGTCCCGCTCGGCATCGGCCAGCGCGACGAGCACTTCGGTGCTGCCCGGCGCCACCGCCAGCGCGGCCTCGAACGCGTCGAGCGCCTCGCTCGGGCGGCCGGCGGCAAGGCTCGCCTTGCCTTCCCCCAGCAGCGTTACCGCGCGCGGATCGAGCGGGGTGGACACTTGCGAATGCAACATGCTCGACGAGACGGCAACGGCAAGACAGACAGCAAGCGCGGCAGGCGAATAACGCATCAAGAGGTCCTTGGCTGAGGTGTGTTTCCCCGACATGCCCCGAACGCTATCACAGGCGTTGGAAGCGCGCGACGAAAAACCCGTCGGTTCCGTCATCGAACGGAGACAGGCGCCGTCCCAGGCCGCGCGGTGTTCCGGCGGGAAGATCGACCGCTTCGGCCCGCCACTCAGGGTGACGCGCAAGAAAAGCCTCCGCCTGGCTTGCCCCTTCGGCATCGAGCAGCGAGCAGGTCACGAAGACCAGCCGTCCGCCCGGGGCCACGAGGTCGACCGCGATATCGAGCAGGCGCGCCTGCGTTGCCGCGTAGCGCAGGACCTGCTTGTCGGTAAGCCGCCAGCGCGCCTCGGGGTTGCGCCGCCAGGTGCCCGTGCCCGAACACGGCGCATCGATCAGCACCGCATCGGCGGCGGCGCGAAAAGCCCCCAGAGCCTCGATCTCCCTGCCCGGATCGAGCAGCACGGTCTCGATCGGCAAGGCCCCGGCCCGCTCGGCGCGCGGAGCGAGGCGCGAGAGGCGCGCGCGATCGGTATCGCAGGCGACCAACCGCCCGCGATTGTCCATCGCCGCGGCCAGCGCCAGTGTCTTGCCGCCCGCGCCCGCGCACAGATCGATCACGGTTTCACCCGGCTGCGCGGCGACCACCTCGCAGGTGAGCTGCGATCCGGCGTCCTGCACCTCGATCGCACCGCTCTCGTAAGCCGCCGTCGCCTCGATGCGGGTGTCGGGCGGATAGCGCCAGCCATTGCGGGCAGCGACCTTTTCGCCCCCTTCGGGCAGGTCGGCTTCGCTGCCCTTGAGCGTGTTGAGGCGAATGTCGAGCGGCGCGCGCCCGAGCAGGCTGAGCGCCTGATCCGCGCCGACCCCGCTCTTGGCAAGGCGCTGCATCAGCCAATCGGGCGCGGCGCCGCCATCGGCCACCGGCTCGCCTTGTGCAATGACCGCCGGCGAATGGCGCGTACCATCGAACAGCGCGCGCAGCTCCACATCATCGCAGGCCACGCGCAACATCGCGGCGCGCCCCGAGACCGGCACCTCCCCGCAACTGCGCACCGCGCGGTAGACCAGTTCGCGCACCGCGCGGCGGTCCTTGCTGCCAGCGAACCGGCGGGCCCGAAACCAGTCCGAGACGATGCGGTCGGCCGGAGCGCCATTGGCGCGCGCGGCCGCGATGACGAGATCGAGGATCTCGATCGCGGCCTGAACACGGGCAGACGGGGTCATCGGACGGCTTCGCCCAGCCCTCAGCGCGTCGGGTAGTTGGGCGCCTCGCGGGTGATCGTCACGTCGTGGACATGGCTCTCGCGCAGGCCCGCACCGGTGATGCGGATGAACCTGGAGTTCTTGCGCAGATCCTCAATCGTGGCCGAGCCAGTGTAGCCCATCGCCGCCTTGATGCCGCCCACGAGCTGGTGGATGACGTCCTTGGCCGGCCCCTTGAACGCGACCTGACCCTCGATGCCCTCGGGCACCAGCTTCATCTGGTCCTTGATGTCGCCCTGGAAGTAGCGGTCGGCCGAACCCCGGCCCATCGCGCCCACCGAACCCATGCCGCGGTACGATTTGTAGGCGCGGCCCTGGTAGAGGAAGGTTTCGCCCGGCGCTTCGGCGGTGCCCGCCAGCATCGAGCCGACCATCACGGTCGAGGCACCCGCGGCAAGCGCCTTGGCGGCATCGCCTGAGGTGCGCAGACCGCCGTCAGCGATCACCGGCACGCCGAGCTTCTCGGCCGCTTCGGCCGCTTCCATTACCGCGGTCAGCTGAGGCACGCCCACGCCCGCGACGATGCGCGTGGTGCAGATCGAGCCCGGCCCGATGCCCACCTTGATGCAGTCGGCCCCGGCCTCGGCCAGCGCCTTGGCGGCTTCGCCGGTGGCGACGTTGCCCGCGATGACCTGAACCGCGTTCGACAGCTTCTTGACCCGCTCGACGGCGCGCGCGACATCGGCGTTGTGTCCGTGCGCGGTGTCGATCACCACCACGTCGCACTCGGCATCGATCAGCGCCTCGGTACGGGCAAAGCCCTTGTCACCCACCGTCGTCGCTGCCGCGACGCGCAGGCGCCCGGCGATGTCCTTGGTGGCATCAGGATAGGTCACCGCCTTCTCGATGTCCTTCACGGTGATGAGGCCCACGCAGCGGAACGCATCGTCGACCACCAGCAGCTTCTCGATCCGGCGGGCGTGGAGCAGGCGGCGCGCCTCGTCCTGGCTGACACCGATGGTGACGGTTGCCAGGTTCTCGTGCGTCATCAGCTCGCGCACCGGCTGCGCCGCGTTGTCGGCAAAGCGCACGTCGCGGTTGGTGAGGATGCCGACCAGCTTGCCCGAAGCCTCGACCACCGGGATGCCGCTGATCTTGTGCGCCTGCATCAGCGCCTGCGCATCGCCCAGCGTGGCATCGGGGGTGATGGTGATCGGGTTGACCACCATGCCGCTCTCGAAGCGCTTGACCTGGCGAACCGCCGCGCACTGCTCCTCGACCGTGAGGTTGCGGTGCAGCACGCCCATGCCGCCGAGCTGGGCCATGACGATCGCCATGTCCGCTTCGGTCACCGTGTCCATCGCCGAGGAGATGACGGGGATGTTGAGGCTGATCTCGCGCGTCAGCTTGGTGCGGGTATCGGCCTGGGTGGGGACGATGTCGGACTTGGCAGGACGCAGAAGTACGTCGTCGAAAGTGAGTCCGAGCTGGATATCCATGTGCGCCACCGTTGTCTTAGGGAGAATCGTGGCGGCCCATGTAACCAAGTGGTGCGCGTTGGGCTAGTGGGCTTTTCACCCTCTTTCCTGTGAGAAACGCATCATCCGGGGACAAATGCCCCCGATACCCCCCATATGTGCGATGTCACGGCGCTCCTGCAGCCGCTGCATCGTGCCTGCCTTGCGCGCCGCGCGTCTCGTCCCCCGCGTTGCGGGCATCGCCGAACCAGCGTCCGAGCGCGGTCAGCAGGTGCACGTCGTCGATCTCGCCCCCCAGTTCGAGCGGACGCGAGAGATCATCGCTCGGGCGGTGGTAGTCGGTGTCGTAAAACGCCTTCATGCGCGCCAGGTCGCCATAGGCCGTGGTCACCATGAGCGCGGGCACATCGTGCTGGAGCAAGGCCCAGCCATCCTGGCGGCGCAGGTACGCGTCGGCCTCGGGATTGTCGCGCAGGCGCAGGCGCTGCTTGCGCGCCACCGCCGCGATGTCCGCGTCGAGCCCGGTCATACCCTTGCCCAGGATCACGAACGGCGTGCCGCGCGGCGCGATCGCGTCGGAATCGATGTTGAACGCCGCGACGATCTGGTCGAGCGGGATCGGCGGGCTTTCGGCGAAGGCCTGCGCGCCGAGCAGGCCGTACTCCTCCGCCGTGGTCGACAGGAAATAGACGTCGCGATCGAGCGGCGGCCCCTTGGCCAGCGCGCGGGCGATCTCGGTCAGCGCGGCCACCCCGCTCGCGTTGTCGACCGCGCCGTTGCAGATGGTGTCCTCGGCAGGCGGTTCGGCGCAGACCCCGAAGTGATCCCAGTGTGCCACGAACAGCACCGCCCCAGCCTCGGGATGCAGGCCTGGCAACTTGCCGATGAGGTTGTGGGTGTGGATCGTCGTCGCCTTGGTCGTCGCCTCGAGCGAGACGGTGAGCGCGAGCGGCATGGGCTGGAAATCCGAAGCCGCCGCCGCGGCCTCGAGCGCGGGAAGCGAATCGGGCGTGCCCTTGAGCAGCGCGGACATGGCCTCGCGGCTGATGAAGGCCTCAAGGTCGCCGCCGGTCGAATCCTGCGCCAGAGCATAGCCCGGACGGTTGCGCCGGGCGACCACGGCCGCAAAACTGCGCGATCCGTCGAGCACGGTCAGCACCGCCGAGGCGCCCATCGCCAGCAAGTCGCTCTGCCGCTTGCCCTCGGCGGGCGCATCGCCCTTTGCGTCCTGCGCGCTCTCTTCCGCGCCATCCTGAAGCGTGTCGAGCACGACCACGACGCGGCCCGCCAGTTGCGTGCGCGACAGCGCCTCGGGGGCGAGATCGCCCACGAACAGCAGCGGCGCGTTGCGCACCAGCGCGCGCTTGCCCGACGTCAGGACGAGCACTTCGGCCAGATTGACCGCCTTTCGCGACGTGGACCGGTAAAACGTGACCGAAGAGGTTGCCGGCGCGCGCGCCAGCACCGTCACCGGGGCGAACCAGTCGTGCGCCGGATCGTTGGTGCCCGACACCAGGCCGATGTCGAACCACTGGCGACCAAGGTAGCGCAGGGTCTTGGCTTCGCCCGCCGTGCCCGGCTCGCGCCCCTCGAAATCGTCGCTGGCGAGCACCTCTATATGGTGGCGCAGCCGCGCCTCGAGCGCGGCATCGGCCTTGCGCGAGGCGGCCGCGACAGGCGTGGAACCGCCCGCCGCGCCAAGCACGACGAAGGCCGTCGCCAATCCCGGCAAGGCGCACCGAAGGGTACGGCGCATCACCGCCGCGCGCCACGCGCGCCCGCTTGCCGCTTCGTCAAACCTGCTGCCCCGGCACCGCGCGGGCACCGTCTCGACCGAATGTACCGACAATGGCGTATCAACTGCTTTCGATGTGGCTCATCCCCCGTCCGCAACGCCTCATGGCACAAGCCGTTGCCCTGTCGCAACGCCAGACTGCGCGCTGGGCGAAACTAGCCCGGCGCCCTTTCCCTTGGCGAACCAAATGGTCTACCCCTGCCCCTTGACCCGGTTCGGGTCGCACCTGGCGTGCAGCGCCATCGAAATAAAGACAAAGGGCAACGGGTACATGCGGCTCAACCGGTTCGATCCCAACAACATTCGCGTGCAGCGTGGTGGCGCTGCGGGGGGCGGTGGCGGCCTCGGCGGTGGCGGCAAGCTGGGCTGCGGCGCGATCGTGATCGTGCTGGTAGGCGCGCTGGTCTTCGGGATCGATCCTTCGCAGATGCTCGGTGTGCTGGAGAACGTGCAGCAACAGCAGGTCCCCGCCACCCAGCCAGGCCAGTCGCAGGCCGGTCAGTCCCCGGCCGGATCGAGCGACGCGGCGCAGGTCTGCAACGAGAACGCCTATTCGCTCGAGGCGTGCAACGCGCTTTCCTCGCTCAACACGACCTGGGAGCCGGTGATGCAGCAGGCGGGCATCGACTTCGAACAGCCCACGCTCAATTTCTTCACCAACCAGACCCGTTCGGGCTGCGGCGCGGCGCAAAGCGCGATGGGGCCGTTCTACTGCCCGGCCGACGAGGGCATCTACATCGACACCAGCTTCTACGACCAGCTCGCCAGGGACCTCGGCGCCAAGGGCGATTTCGCGCGCTACTACGTCATCGCGCACGAATACGGCCACCACATCCAGAACCTGATCGGCACCGAACAGCAACTGCGCAAGGCACAGGCCGCCAATCCGTCCCAAGCGAACGCCCTGCAGGTCAAGCTCGAGCTTCAGGCGGACTGCTTCGCGGGCGTCTGGGCGGGCAAGAACCGCAACCTCATCGAGCCGGGCGACATGGAGGAAGGCATGACCGCCGCCAGCGCGATCGGCGACGATACGCTGCTGCGCAACGCCGGGCAGAGCGTCAATCCCGAGAAATTCACCCACGGCACCAGCGCCCAGCGCATGGCCTGGCTCAAGCGCGGTATCGAAAGCGGGAACGCGGACGCCTGCGACACGTTCAATTCCAAGATCCGGGCAACGTCCTGACATTCGCGCGAGACCTCTGGCGGGCACGCGCCAGGCGTTGCCCGCAATTGGTAAAGGGTGTTGGAATGCAAGCTGGACTTCGCCAATCGCAGGCGCTGGGCGCGCTCGCCATCGCGGGGGCCGCGCTGCTGCTCGCGCCCCCCGCCCAGGCGCGCCAGAGCGAGCGTCCGATCACCGACAGCGACCCTTCGGCGATGGACGTTGCGAAAACCCCGGTGACCGACCTCAACCTTGCCAAGGACGACATTCCCGAGGTTCTCATCCGCGCCACGCAAAAACCCTATGACCTCACTGGGCTCGCTACCTGCCGCCGGATCGGCGCGGCGGTGAGCGAACTCGACGCGATCCTCGGGCCCGATCTCGACATCCCGCAAAAGGAGCGCGACCGCATCAGCGCCGGGCGCGTTGCCAAGTGGGTGATTTCCTCGTTCATTCCCTTCCGCGGGCTGATCCGCGAGATCTCCGGGGCCAACGATCACCAGCGCAAGGTGCGCGCGGCGATCCAGGCTGGCATGGCCCGGCGCGGGTTCCTCAAGGGGGTGGGTGCGATGCGCCACTGCTCTTACCCGGCCGCCCCCGCCACCGACGCCGACGTCGCGCGCATCCGCGCCGAACTCGACCGGGTCGAGGCCGCCGAGAAGACCAAGGGCAAGGACGACAGCAAAGCAGCGGCTGACGATCGGGCGCGGAACGAAGCCAGCCCCGACGCGAGTGGCGAAACCGGCGAAACGCACACCGCAAACGGTGTGCCCATCGTCAACCAGCCGGTGGTCCAGCGTATTCCCTGAGCCGCGCCAGCCCAAGCCGCTCGGCCCGAGCAGGCACGAAAAAGGCCGAATGGGCTGTTCCCCATCCGGCCTCTTTCACGTCAGGCGGCGCCGGCGTCAATCGCGCGTGATGCTCTGACGCGCGTGTTCGATTTCGCGGTCGACATCGGCCAACGCCGCCCGGCGCGCCTCGTCCGAAAGGCCGCTTTGCGCCGCAAGGCTCGCCCGCGCGCCCTGCAGCGCCTGAAGCGTGATCCGTGCGGTATGGCGCGGTTCGCCGGTGCAGATCACCGTGCGGCCTGCCCCGGCCGGGCTCTTCGCGCCATCGACCGGGCAGCGGCTGTCGATCACCATTTCGTGCGTGACGGACGCGCCCCCCTTGCCCGTGCGCTGGACGATGCGGATGGTCTGCACCCTGCCATCGCGTGAGACGCTCTCCTCGACCTGCGGCGCCTGCGCCATGGCGCGTGCCACCATGCGCTCGATGTCGGCGCGATCGTAACCTGCGTGCTGCACAGCCTCGGCGCGCAGCCGCGCCGCTTCGGCGCGGGCACGCACGGCTTCG
>NZ_JALHLF010000210.1 GCF_022832435.1 Novosphingobium organovorum
CATCGGCGGCGGCGCGGGCATCGGCGGGATCGGCCGCGGCGGCGCGGGTTGCCACGGTGCCTTCCAGCGGCCCTGTGCGAACGAAAGTGCGTCCGCTAAGGGCGGGGCGGTCCTTGCCGCCGATCAGCATGCCGATGGCCAGGGTGGCGGCGCTGGCGGGTGTTGTGGCGGGTGCTGTCGCGGGTGTCATGGCAGGGGACATCGGGGGCCTTCCTCACTTGAGGCTGAAAAGATAGGCGACGAGGTTCTGGCGCGTGGCAGGGTTGGGCTGCCCGGCAAAGGTCATGCGGGTGCCCGGAACCAGCTTGGCGGGCCTGGTCAGGAAGGTGTCGAGCGTGCGGGCATCCCAGGTCAGCGCGGCCTTTTTCATCGCGGGCGAATAGGCGAAGCGCGGCGCGCTGGCCGAGGTGCGGCCCGCGACGCCGGAAAGGCTCGGGCCGACGCGGTTGGTGCCCGGCGTTACCGCGTGGCACATCGCGCACTGCGCCTTGAACGTGGCTTCGCCCTTGGCGGGATCACCGGCGGCCAGCGCGCTTGCGGGGGCAAGCAGGGAGAGCGCGCCGACAAGCGGGAGGAGCGGGGTGGCCGGCGCGGGGCGCCGACCTTCATGCGTGCTGGAGTTCATGGCAGGTCCTGTGAAAATCGTGTCGTGATGGGGGCTTGCGTCAGATCCGGATGCCCGACTTGCCGGGAGCGAGAATGCCCTTGGGATCGAGCGCGCGCTTGAGGGTGCGGTCCACCGCCCGCTTGACCGGGCCGTAGAGATCGGCGGACTGGTCCATGAAGGCGGTGTTGACGCGGTAGACCGCGTAGCCGCGCTTGCCGAACTCGGTGAGGAGCTTGGCGAAGCATTCGTGCGCGCGGGCCATCTCGTCCGGGTCCGAACGGTCGTAGAGGACGTCGATGATGTGGTGCATGTCGCGCATGCCCACGATATATTCGGCCACGTAGTCGAGCCCGTATTCGGCCAGGATTTCCTTGGCGAGCCGCGTCTGCTCGACCGTTTCGCTGCCCTTGGCGACGGTTACCGGCGCGAACCACATCGATCCGCCGCCCCCGCGCCAGCGGTAGAGGCCGAATTCCTGCAAGGTCATCTCGCCGCGCATGAGCTTGGCGCGGTACTTGAACGGCTCGGTCTCCCCCGCTTCCTCCTCGGTGATGACGCGGCCCTTGCCGCTCGCCGCCACGGCATCGGTGATGATCTTCCAGTTGACCGCGACCTGCTCCTTCGTGCCGTAGAGCGCGGCGTAGACGTTCCACGCGCCGATGCCCTCCTTGGCCTTGATCTCCTCGAGCACGCTGTCGGGGGTCGATCCGGTGCCGTCGTAATACTTCGAGCGCGGCATGATCGCGGCCGCCTCCCACATCACGTTGGCAAAGACCATCGCGTTGGGAATGATCCCGGCAATGCGCAAGGGGCGCAGCGTCTCGATGATGTCGTGGATGTCGTCATCGTTCTCGTAACGGATCGAGAACGGCTTGTAGACCGGCGGCCGGGGCATCAGCCAGAGCCCCATCTTGGTGCAGATGCCGTAGTTCGACTGGGTGAAGATGCCGTCGAGATAGGGTCCGTAGCCCCACTTGAAGACCTGCCACGCGCTCGAATTGGGTACCCCGCCCATGCCGGTGCGCAGCACCTCGCCATTGGCCAGCACCACTTCCATGCCGCACTGCATCATGAAATGCTCGCCATAGGGGGTATAGCCCACGCCGCGATCGAGCGTGTTGCCCACCGGCCCGGCAATCGCCGAGGGCGCCGGGCACGACAGCCACAGCGGAATGTCGTGCTCGACCAGATAGTCCTTGAGCTGCTGGTAGGTGACGCCCGGCTCGATCAGGCAGGTGGCGAGATCGGCGTCGACCTCGAGGATGCGGTTCATGTGCTTGAGGTCGAGAATGACCTGGCCCGCGCTTTGCGGCGCGGCCGAGCCGTAGCCGAAATTGCGCCCGGTGGAGATTGTCCAGATCGGCACGCCATAGTCGTTGCAGACGTTGACGATGGCCTGGATTTCCTCGACTTTTGTTGCGTACATTACCGCCGAGGGGCGGTGCAGGTCTTCGCTCTCGGCGACCATCACCTTGGTGTAGGGGGCCAGATGCTCGGCATCGGTGAGCACGTTGGCCGCGCCCAGGATCGTGCGGAATGCGGCGATGGCGGCGGCAAAATCCGCAGCGCTCACGCCTTCGGGCAGAACCGCGAAGGTTTGCGCCGTTGCTGGTTCGGTCATGTCAGGGTGTCCTTGCGCTTATCAGGGGTTCTTCGCGCCTGACGGCGCCTTGGATTGCGAAACCATCTTGGCCACGGCCGCGAGCGAGGCATCGTCGAGCGCGGAATGCGGGAACGCGGGCATGGCGAGAAAGCCGCTGCGCACGATCGTGGCGATGTAGTCGGGCGGAAGATCGCGCCCGCGCAGTTCCGGGCCGACCCCGGTGGTGTGGCAGCGTGAGCAGGTCTTCTGCCAGGTGATGGCGGCGGGTACGGGGGGCGCAACCGGAGCGGTCGAACCGGCCTTGGTCTTGGCGCCGATTGCAGTTGGAGCAAGGGTGAGGCTGGTCAGCAGCGCGGCGGCGGCCCAGGCGATGCAAGCGGTCTTCATGCGGGAACTCCTTGGCCGGTGCGCGCGCGGCGCGCGCGGGCGTGCGGCGTGGTCTCGTGCGAGGCGATGTCGAACAGCACCCGGTCGGCGTCGTCGAGGAACAGGTGCAGGGGCGTTGCGGCGGGGCTGGCCAGCGCGGCGCGCAGCGCG
>NZ_JALHLF010000211.1 GCF_022832435.1 Novosphingobium organovorum
CGAGCGGCGAGGCGCGGCTGCCCGAAGCGGCCTGGGCGCTGTTGGGCCGGGTGCGCGCGGTGCACTGGGGGGCGCTGGGCTGCCCCGGCCTTCAGGCGCAGGGCCCCGCCTTCCTCGCGGCGGCGCGCGCGGCTGGGGCGTTCGTTTCGTGCGATCTGATTTCACCGGGCCCGCAGAGCGCGGCCGAGGTCGCCGCGCTGCTGCCGCATGTCGACCTGTTCATGCCCAGCCTTGCCGAACTGCCGCTATTGGCCGGGACCGCCGATCCGGCGCGCGCTGCCGCGCACTTTCTGGATCTCGGCGCGCGCGGGTGCATCGTCAAGCAAGGCGGGGCGGGGGCCACGCTCTACACCCGGCCCGATCGCGATCTGGTCGCGGTTCACGTCCCGGCGCTGCCAATCACGCCGCGCGACACCACGTCCTGCGGGGATTCGCTGTGCGCGGGGTTTCACGCCGGGCGGCTGAACGGGCTCGATCCGGTGGCGGCGCTGCACGTTGCCGGGGCGGTTGCGGCCAGCGTGGCAATGGGGGTGGGCACGCTTGGCGCGCTCGAAAGCTTCGCGCAGGCCCGCGCGCTCGCCGAACGGCAGGCGGTGCCCGCATGATCGTGTCCGAGGACCCGCGCGAGGCGATCGTGCAGGTGATGCAGGCGCTCGATGCGCGCGGGCTCAACCGGGGAACTTCGGGCAACGTCTCGGTGCGCACCGCGAACGGGATGCTGGTGAGCCCGAGCGGGATCGTGGCCAGCGCGCTCCTCCCCGAACAGATCGTCGCGATGGACGGTGAGGGAACTTCGGATGCGAACGCGGGGCGCCCGTCGAGCGAGTGGCGGATGCATCTTGGCATCTACACGCGTCGGCCCGACGTCGGTGCGATCGTCCATTGCCATTCGCGCCATGCGACCACGCTTGCCTGCGCCAACCGGCCGATCCCGCCGATCCACTACATGGTCGCGGTGTCGGGCGGGGCGCAGGTGCCGGTGGCGCCCTATGCGACGTTCGGCACCGATGCGCTGGCCGACCGGGTGGTCGACGCGCTCGACGGGCGCATGGCCTGCCTCATGGCCAACCACGGCCAGATCGCGCTCGGCACCTCGCTCGGCATGGCGCTGGCGATCGCCGAGGAAATCGAGGAGCAGGCTGCGGTCTACTGTGGAACCCTGGCGCTGGGCGGGCCGGTGCTGCTCGATGCGGCGCAGATGGACGAAGTGCTCGCGATGTTCGCGCGCTACGGCCAGACGCCGCGCGCCGCAGCGCCGGACGGGGGGGAAGGGTAGGCCTGCCCCCCTGGCGGACAAACCCGCGACGGGCCGATCTTGATGGTGTGCGCCAGCGACAAAGCGTGTAGGGGGAGCCCATGAAGGCACCCGAACTGGCCCCAAAGACACGCCCGTCGCAGACGCGCGCGCACGACACGTTCGAACTCATCGTCACCACCGCCGGACGATTGCTGGAAACGATCGGGTTCGAGCGGCTGACCACCAATCTGGTGTGCAAGGAAGCGGGGATCACCCCGCCCGCGCTCTACCGCTATTTCCCCAACAAGTACGCGCTGGTCAAGGAACTGGGCGACCGGCTGATGGCCGCGCAGGACGCGGTGGCGTTCGACTGGCTGGATCGCGGCGCGTTCAAGGGCGAGACGCTCGAGGAGCGCGTCGCGCTTTCGGTCGAGATCCACCTCAAGGTGCTCGAAGTCACGCGGGCCTTTCCGGGCAACATCGCGATCATGCGCGCGCTGCGCGCAATCCCCGAGCTCAAGGAAGTGCGGATCAATTCGCGCAACCTCGTGGCGCACCGCCAGGCGCTGGCGCTGGCGCGGACCTATCCCGACATTCCGCCGTCGACCCTGCTGACCTGCAGCAAGATGGGGATCGAGATGCTCTATGCGGCGATGGAACTGGTGCTCGAGGAACCCTCGGACGAATCGCTCGCGATCATCGAGGGCGCGTGCCGCGCGGTATCGCTCTACATGGACGACCTTCAGGCCCGCTTCGCCGCCTGAGCGGGCACGCGCCGGGGATGCCCGTCGCGCGCGGGTGGCGAAACCCACCCTCTGCCCCCTCCCGCAAGCGGGAGGGGGGATGTCGATCCAACCTCGGGCGCGCGATCAGCGCGTGGCGACCTCCAGCGCGATCGCCCCGGTGTAGTGGCCGGGCGCGATCGGCACGGTCTTGCCATCGACGGTCATGACCAGCGTCTTGCCGGGCACCGCGTCGAGCGCGCCGCCCGGCGCGATGGTGAGATCCGAGAGGTAGGAGCTACGCGTCACCACCCAGTGGCTGCCCGCGCCGATCGCGACGCGCAGCGGCTCGCCAGCGTCGGGGCCGAGCGTGTCGATCACGTCACCCACCGTCTCGAAGGTTTCGCGGGTCGGTGCCTGGCCGCTCGCAGGGCGGGCCCTGGCGAGCGAAATCGCGCCTTCGAGGCGGCTGTCGGTCAGCGTCACGTCCATCCCGCCCTTGCCGCGCATGGCGTGCAGGACATCGCCGTAGAGCCGCTCGCCGGTGAGCGAGAGCACGACCTTGCCGCTATAGACCTTGCCCCCGGCGCCGGGCATCCCGCCCGCTGCGGCAGGATCGGCCGGACCACCGCCCGGCGCGCTACCGGGCGCACCGCCACC
>NZ_JALHLF010000212.1 GCF_022832435.1 Novosphingobium organovorum
CTGGCGCCAGAGCCGGTCGCGGGCGGCGGCGTCGCTGGCCGCATCCGCCAGCGCCTGCCAGGCGCACAGCCGCATCCGGTCGCTCGGATGATGGCGGGCGAAGCGTTCGGCAAGGTCGAGCGCCTCTTCGCTGCCCAGCGCCACCGCGATGCGGATAAAAGCCTCGCTCGGCCCCGCGCCCAGCCGCTGCACGATGCGGGCATGGTCCGCCTGCGCGGCCTCGAGGCTGAAGACGTAATGGTCGCGCCAGCCCTGCACCGCCTGGCAATGCGCAAGGCTGAGCGTGATCGAGAGCGAAGCGGGCGGGTGAACGCAGTGGATGTCGCGCCCCGCGCGGTAATGCACCAGCGTGCCCGGCTCCATGCAGAACCGCCCCCGGCGGCGCAGCGCCACGCTTTCTCCGGGGTAGCCGACGACCGACGCGGGGTCGTACTCGAAATCGTCGACCCGCGGACCGGGGCCGAAATAGCCCAGTTCGAGGAAATCGAAATTGTGATCGTGCAGCACGCCGTAGTCGAACGCCGCCGGGCCGCTGGTCTGGTAGGCGCTGTCCGCGGGTGAGGGCCAGATTCGGGCGATAAGGTAGAAATTGCCCTTCCCCGGCGCGACCAGCACGCTGGCGTTGGCGCCCATGCGCAGGAACGGGGACGGTGCCCCGGCCTGCCCGCCAGGGCCAAGCGCGCCGATCAGCAGATCGCCCAGGAAGCCGGTGTTGTTGCCGAGCCGGACCAGCCAGCTCGCCGCGTGCGCGAGATTGACCTCGTCACCGGGATCGAAGCCCCAGCTCTCCAGCGCGTCGACGCATTCGGCAAGCGAGACCGCCGCCCTGTCGCGAACCGCGACCACTGCCTTATCGCGAACCGCGACCACCGCCTTGTCGCGGACCGCGATCAGCCGCGCCATGCCGCCCCCTGCCCGTCCCGCCCGGCCAGTTGCGGCCACTGGCCAAGCAGCGCCGCGCGCAGGCTAACCGCCTCGGCGTGCAGCGGATCGGACGGGGCCTCCACGAGGCGTTCGAGCTGCGCCAGTCCCGCGCGCGCATCGATCACCAGCAACTGGCGCAAGGCCTCCCAACGCAGCGCCGGATCGTCGGGCGTCGGATGGGGTGGCGCGCGCTCTGCCCTGGCTTCCACTACGCGGACCAGTTCGGGCACCGCATCGGCGCGCCCCATCGCGCCGAGCGCGGCCATCGCCAGTTCCATTCGGCTGGTGCGCCGATCGGGCGCGGTACGGCGCAGCAGCGCGCCATCGGCCAGCGCGTATTCGAACGCCGGACCACGATCCTCGATCGTGCGCTGGAGACGCAGGACAACGAGCCGCCCGTGCACCGCGCGCACCTGCCACGCCGCCGTGCGTTCGTCGCGGTAGAACCGTTCCCCGGCGCGCAGGCGCACCCCGGCCGAATGCAACACCGCCCGCGCCGCGCCGCTTTCGGCCGGATCAAGCCTGTGGTCATCCGCCTCCCCCTCGCCGGCGACGACCTGCAGCCAGGTTTCCTGCCCCGCGAACCGGGCCGAGCGGGGGGCGGGCATCGCGCGCATCGCGGCCTCGTCGTAACAGCTCAGCGCAAGGCTTGCGCGCCCGCTCGCGGCGAGCACCAGCGTCGCCGCCGCACGGCCAAGGCCATGGCGCAAGGGTAGCTGGCCGAGCGGATGCGCCTCAAGCGCGGCGATCCCGGCGGCAATTCCGGTGGTGACGAAGCGCTGCGCCGCCGCGCTCCCACGCGCGAACAGCGCGTCCAGCGCAGGGCATTGGTCCAGCCGCGCGCCCGCGCCAAAACGGGCCATATCGGCCAGGACCGGCGCCATGACCGGATCGGCGCGCCAGGTCTGCGCCGCCTGCGCCAGCCCGTCCTGCCCCGCCTGCCAACCGGTATCGTCGCGGGCCAGTGCGGCCAGCGGTGCGCGCAACTCCATGCGAAGAAGGCGCTCAGATCGTGGGGTGGAGTGGGTAGAGACAGCTCAGCGTCCCGGCCACATTGTCATCGAGCCAGGGCGCGCGCGCGCGATCGGCCAACGTGCCGTGAAGCGCGTTGGCCTGGGAGTAGACCGGCAAGGCGGCGATCCGGATGCGCGGCCCGGTCCCGCTCCACGTCGCAGCCAGCCGTGACGATGCCAGCTCCGACGATGCCAGCTCCGACGACGCTGTGCGCAACACCGCTGGTTTCCTCGACAACACCCCTGACACCCTTCTTCTCGTTCGCACCCGGTCTTGGCACCTCGTGCTGTTTGGCAAGCCGGGCCGAACAGGCGTAATTAAATCATTGTAATCACTAAGCTCAAACCGCAGCGCGGGTGGGTGCACGCAGGACGACGAGCAAGCCGGACACCGGCACGGGCGCCTCTCCGGGCGCAAGGTCCAGCCGCACCGCATCGGCGCGCGCACGCACCAGCAGGGTCTCGGGCAGGCCCGGCGCGCAGGCGATCGCGTCGGCCTCGCCGATCAAGCGCGCCTGGCGCAAGGTCAGATCGTCGGGATCGAGACTGGTAAGGACGATTTCGCACACGCCATCGCCCTGCGCCGCATCCGCGCCCGCGATCCAGTCTTCCAGCCGCGCCGCGCTGTCCTCGCGCAGCGGATCGAGCGCACCGCCGGTGGTGAGCGCGG
>NZ_JALHLF010000213.1 GCF_022832435.1 Novosphingobium organovorum
ACCGCGCTTCACGAGCTGGGCCATTGGACCGGGCACCCCAGCCGTCTGAATCGTGACCAGTCGGGGCGCTATCGTTCCGCAAAGTATGGCCGGGAGGAACTGGTTGCCGAGATGAGCAGCGCCTTTGTCTGCGCTTCCTTGGGCATCGCGCCGACCGTTCGGCATGCCGACTATATCGGGGCGTGGCTGGCCGTTTTGCGAGAGGACGAGAAAGCCATATTCCGTGCGGCGAGCGCAGCCAGCAAGGCGGCGGATTACCTTCTGGCGTACCGGGAGGACCGGTCATGAGCGAGGACTTCAATTCCGAACGCCTGCGCCGGATCGAGGCGGCGTTGCTCGAACTCACCAACCTCGACCAGCAGATATTCCTCGCGATGCGGCTCGATAGCATGTCCGTCGAGGAGATCGCCCGGCGCACGGGGCTGTCGCAGCGGCAGGTGGTGAAACGCCTCGGGCGTGCCATCCGCCATCTGGGCAAGCGGCTGAATGAGCTGGACAGGGAATAGCGATGCGCATTCCTTCTGAACGCGGCCAGGGCCGGTCCTGTGCAGGACCGGCCTTGGCACTTTGCACTTGGCAACGGGGGCGATAGGAGCAAGTCTGTGACGATGACCAACGATCTTTCCCATCTGCCCGAAGGCAAGCGCGCCGAACTGGCCCATGTGGTCGAGGTCGTGCGCGAAGGCTTCGCCTTTGCCACCGCGCGCCGCTCCCAGCCGCACCTTCGCGCGGCCAAACTCCTTAAGATCGTGCTGTTCGGCAGCTACGCGCGGGGCGACTGGGTCGAAGACCCGGTGGGCCGCTACTTCTCCGACTATGACCTGCTCGTGGTCGTCAATCACGACGATCTGACCGACGTGGCCGAGTTCTGGGAGAAGACCGAAGGTCGCCTGCTGGTCGAGTTGTCCGAGGGCAAGGCGCTGCGTACCCCGGTTGGCCTCATCTACCACAGCCTCGAGGATGTGAACGAGAAGCTGCGCCTCGGGCGCTACTTCTTCATGGACATCCTGCGCGAGGGGATCGTGCTTTTTGAGGAGCCCGATCACCCCTTCGTCGAGCCGCAGCCCCTGTCACCGGATGAGGCGCTGGAAGAGACGCGCGAGTACTTTGAAGAGTGGTTCGAGAGCGCGCAAAACTTCCTTACCTTGGCAGAAGCTGCCCGTGAAAAAGGCATGCTCAAGGAAGCTGCCTTTCTCCTCCATCAGGTAACGGAACGGCTCTACCACTGCCTCTTTCTCGTTCGCACCTTGTACAGTCCCAAGACCCACAAGCTGAGCCGTCTGCGCGATATGGCCGAAGAAATGGAGCCGAGCCTGCGCGGTGTCTGGCTGCGCGAGAACCGCTTCCAGAAGCGATGCTTCTCGCTCCTTCGCGACGCTTATGTGAAGGCGCGTTACTCGCGTTCGTACGTCATCACGACCGAGCAGCTCGACTGGATCGCCGAGCGCGTCGCGGTCCTGCAGGACCTTGTCCGCGCGGCCTGCGAGAGCCGGATCGAGACCCTCGCCAAAGCCGCCTGAACGCTGTTCAGGCCTCTTCGCTTACCGCAATGTCGAGCGTCAGTTGCAGCACGTCCGGTCCGTCGGGATCGGGCAAGGGCTCCAGTGTCTCGGCCCCGCAGGCAAGCGTGATCCAGTCGTAATCCCCCTCCAGTTCGAGCCGATCGCTCACCCCGTCGCGGGTGATTTTGGCGTGTCCCGTGCCCGCGTTTGCAAGGGCAAACCGGCACGCCAAAGTGCCTTCAAGGCAGGTCCCGCGCACCAGAGTTCCATCGGAAAACGCCAGCGAAAACCCTTCGGCCTGGCCGCGCAAGGGCACGTCCAGAACGGTCGCGATGGCACCGGACAGGTGCAGGCGCCCGTCCTCTTTGACTTCGATATTCACGCCCACGTTCGGCTCCTTCGTGCGACTCGGCAGGGTCACGCAGAATAGAACATAGGGCGAACATTGAGAAGGCGCGCCTTGGTGGTTCGGGTGGTACTATCTGCCTGGGGGCGGTTGGATGGGAGCGGACAGGGATGGAAGGAGGGTGCTGAAACGGTGCCGGAGAAGGGGTGCTGGAATGCAAGATAAAGCGAAGCACGCTTCGCCGCATTTGCCGGGGCAAAGCGTTGTCTGCACGTCGTTTTTGGGAGAGACGGCCTGTCTTCTTCGCTGGCACTGAAGAGACAATCCGGCACCAGTGGGGCAGAAAAGTGCGCAGTTCTGCGGCTTTCCCGCGAGATACTTGAGAAGGGCGCTCAGGCGTCCTCATATCCTCGATTATGCCACAGGACGACGATCGCTTCGAGCCCGAAACCGGCCGCTCGCGCCGTGACAGCGCTGGCCGTATCGGCGCGCGCGGCGGCAAGGGCCGCGACCTCAAAGGCCGTGTTCTCGAACAGGTCGCGCGGCGCGGTGGCAACCCGCGTGGCGGTGGCACGCGGGTTGCTGGCGGTTCGCCCCGCTCGGGCCGCTTCAACGCACGCGGACGCGGCGCCAAACTGGCCGCCTCGTTCCCCAAGACTTCGGGCTGGTCGTTCGATCGCGGATCGGGGATGCGCGTACGGCCCCGCAGGGTGACGGTGAAGGCGCGCGTCGTGAAGCTTTC
>NZ_JALHLF010000214.1 GCF_022832435.1 Novosphingobium organovorum
TCGAACGAGGCGCTGCGCGATCGGTATCTGGTGACGGGGATGTTCGAGGCGGGTCAGGTGTGCCTGAACTACACGCACAACGAACGCTTCGTGATCGGCGGGGCGGTTCCGGGGGATGAGCCGCTGGCGCTGCCGGTGCAGAGCGCGCCGGCGAGCGCGGCGGGCCATCCCTTCCTCGAGCGCCGCGAGATGGCGGTGGTCAACATCGGCGGGCCGGGCGCGGTGACGGTCGACGGGCAGCGCTTTGCGATGCAGAACAAGGAATGCCTCTACGTCCCGATGGGCAGCGTGGAGGTCACCTTCGAAGGCGCGGGCGCGCGCTTCTACATCGCCTCGGTTCCCGCGCACAAAGCCTGCCCGATCAAGCACATCACGCTGGCCGAGGCCAACCCGCTCGAACGCGGGGACCTGGCCAATTCGAACCAGCGCACGATCTACCAGCTGGTCATTCCGGGGGTGTGCGAGAGCGCGCAGCTGCTGCTCGGCCTCACCGTGCTCGAGGAAGGCTCGGTGTGGAACACCATGCCCCCGCACCTCCACGACCGGCGCAGCGAGATCTACCTCTACTTCGACCTGCCCGAGGAGAACGACCGCATCTTCCACTACATGGGCGAGCCCGACGCGATGCGCCACATCGTCATCGCCAACGAGGAAGCGGTGATCAGCCCGCCCTGGTCGATCCACATGGGTTCGGGCACCAAGAAGTACGCGTTCATCTGGGCCATGGGGGGGGA
This sequence comes from Novosphingobium organovorum, assembly GCF_022832435.1. Lineage (GTDB taxonomy): Bacteria > Pseudomonadota > Alphaproteobacteria > Sphingomonadales > Sphingomonadaceae > Novosphingobium > Novosphingobium organovorum. The sequence goes on from NZ_JALHLF010000214.1 coordinate 735, forward strand.
GAACCTCGACTATACCGACATGAATGTGCTCGACATCTGCCAGCTCCAGTAAGGGACTGTCATCATGGCAATTTCCTTCAGCCTTGAAGGCAAGGGCGCGCTCGTCACGGGCGCCAACACGGGGATCGGGCAGGCGATTGCGGTGGCGCTGGCCGAAGCGGGCGCGCAGGTCGCGCTCGCCGGGCGCAGCGAACCGGCCGAGACGCTCGAACGCATCGCGGCAACGGGGCGCCGCGCGATCGACATCCGCGCCGACTTCGCCTCGATCGAACCGGTGAAGCGCGTCGTCGCCGAGGCCGAGGCGGGGCTGGGCCAGGTCGACATCCTCGTCAACAACGCCGGGATCATCCGGCGCGAGGACCTGCTCGCGTTCTCCGAGGAGGACTGGGACGCGGTGCTCGACACCAACCTCAAGACGCTGTTTTTCCTGAGCCAGGCCGCCGCGCGCGGGATGGCGGCGCGCGGGAGCGGCAAGATCGTCAACATCGCCTCGCTGCTCACCTTCCAGGGCGGCATCCGCGTGCCCAGCTACGCCGCGGCGAAGTCCGGCGTGGGCGGGGTGACCAAGGCCATGGCCAACGAACTGGCGCCGCTGGGCGTGCAGGTCAACGCCATCGCGCCCGGCTACATCGCCACCAACAACACCGCCGCGCTCCAGGCCGACCCGGCGCGTTCGCGCCAGATCCTCGAGCGCATTCCGGCGGGCCGCTGGGGCGATCCGGCGGACATCGCGGGCGCCGCGGTGTTCCTTGCCTCACCGGCCGCGAACTACGTTACCGGGCATGTGCTGGCGGTCGATGGCGGCTGGCTCGCCCGCTAGAGCGGTTTTCGAAGGGAACGCCGCATGAGCGGACACGTGGTGTGTTTTGGCGAGATGCTGCTGCGTCTCGCCACCCCCGGCCACCGGCTGATGGTCCAGTGCGACGCGCTCGATCTCGTCGTGGGCGGGGCCGAGGCCAATGTCGCGGCGGGGCTCGCCGCGCTCGGCCACGAAGCGCGGATGGTGACGCGGCTGCCCGACGGGCCGCTGGGCGACACTGCGCTCTCGGCGCTGGGCGCAGCGGGCGTGGTGACCACGCAGGTTGCGCGCGGGGCGGGGCGCATGGGGCTCTACTTCCTCGAAAGCGGGGCGGGGCTGCGGCCTTCGGCGATCACCTATGACCGCGCGGGTAGCCTGTTCAGCCAGAGCGCACCGGCCGACTTCGCGTTCGACGCGGCGCTCGAAGGCGCGCGGCTGCTGCACCTTTCGGGGATCACGCCCGCGCTGGGTCCGGGCGGCGTGGCGCTGGCCCGCGCGGCGGTGGCCGCCGCCGACAAGGCCAGCGTTCCGATCTGTTTTGACGGCAACTACCGCGCGCAATTGTGGCAGGCCTGGGACAGCGACCCGCGCGCGATCCTCACCGAACTGATGCAGGCGGCGACGATCATGATCGGCAACCACCGCGACATCGCGCTGCTGCTCGGCCAGCCCTTCTCGGGCGAAGGCCCCGAGCGGCGGCGCGAGGCGGCCGAGGCGATGTTCGCGGCCTATCCCCGGCTGCAACTGATCGCCTCGAGCGCGCGCGAGGTGGTGAGCGCGCAGCACCACCGCATCGCCGCGCGGGTCGACACGCGCCAGGGCGCGCACCAGACCGACGCGCTCGACGTGACCGGCATCGTCGATCGCATCGGCACCGGCGACGCGCTCGCCTCCGGGGTCCTCCACGGCTGGCTGGAAGGGGCCGACCGCGCGCAGATGGCCAAGGCCGGCCTTGCCTACACCGTCCTCAAACACACCCAGCCCGGCGACATGCCCCGCATCCCCAGACGCGAACTCGACGCCTTCGCGCC
>NZ_JALHLF010000215.1 GCF_022832435.1 Novosphingobium organovorum
CCGCCGCCGCCGTCGAGGCGCTCGCCGCGATCGCCCTCGTGCTCGCCCCCACCCACCGGGGCGGGGCGGTGGCCGCGATCGCTCTTTGGGGCCTTTACACCGCGCTGCTTCTCGTCCGGCGCGGCCAGCGGCTCGATTGCGGCTGCGATCTCGCCGCGCGCACCAGGCCGGTGGGTGCCGCCACCATCGCCCGCCCCTTCGCCCTGGCGCTGCTGGGGGCCGTCGCGCTGGCCCTTCGCGCGCCGCTCGATTGGGCGCTCGACACCCCCTTTGCCGCGCTCGCGCTGCTCGCGCTGTGGTTCGCCGCCGGCGAACTGAGCGCCCTTCCCTTTCAGCCAAGGACCCGCTGACCATGATCCTGACCTCGCAAATCCTGCTGTGGGCCGCCGTCATCGTGCTGGCCGCAACCGTCGCCGCGCTGGCCCGTCAGGTGGGCATCCTGCACGAACGCATCGCGCCCGCCGGCGCGCTTACCCTCCACCAGAAAGTCCACGTCGGCGAGAAACCGACCGCGCTTACCCTCGAGGCTATCGACGGACGCGCGGTGACGGTGGGCGGCCCGCGTCAGGGCAAGAGCCAGCTGGTCTTCTTCGCTGCGCCCGATTGCCCGATGTGCAAGACACTGCTGCCCATGGTCCGCTCGGCCGCGCGGGCCGAGGCCGACTGGCTAGACGTGGTGCTGGCCGGTGACGGTGAGGCCGCCGCCTATGGCCGCATGGTGCGCGAACAGGGCCTGGCCCACGTGCCGACCGTGCTCTCCGAAGCGCTGGGCCGCGCCTTTGGTGTCTCCAAGCTGCCCTACGCCGTGCTGCTCGACGAGAACGGCACGCTTGCCTCGCTCGGCCTCGTCAACAGCCGCGAACACCTCGAAAGCCTGTTCGAAGCCAAGGAACGCGGGGTCGCCTCGATCCAGGACTTCCTGGGCCGGCGCAGCAGGAGCAACTGACCATGGCCGGTTTCGACAAACTCACCGAGCGGCTGACCCGCACCATCGCCAGTTCCAGCTCACGGCGCAGTTCGCTCGCCTGGCTGGGCGGGATGCTGACCGGCACGCTCACCACCCCGCTCCTGCCCGTCGCCCGCGCGGCCAGTCCGCACGCCAGCCCGCACGGCGGCGGCGAAGGCGCGCGCGCACCGATCACCTCGGGCACCGCGCAGGATCCGGGCGACCGGTCCTCGTGCGACTACTGGCGTTACTGCGCAATCGACGGGTTCCTGTGCAGCTGCTGCGGGGGCAGCGTGAACACCTGCCCGCCGGGCACCGAGATGTCCCCGATCACCTGGATCGGCACCTGCACCAACCCGGCTGACGGGCGCGCCTACGTCATCAGCTACAATGACTGCTGCGGGACCAGCTCGTGCGGGCAGTGCCTGTGCAACCGCAACGAAGGCGACCGTCCGCAAGTGCGCCCGCAGTCGAACAACGACTACAACTGGTGCCTGGGGACCGAAAGCAGCGTCTACAACTGCTCGGTCGCCGCGATCGTGGGCGTCGCGATAGAGGACGCGGGATGACCCGGCCGCGCCCCCTCCCCCGCCGTACGCCGACCGCACTGGGCGCGCTCGCGCTCACTACGCTGGGCACACTCGCGCTCGTTCAGGCCGCGCCCTCGCGTTCGGCCTCTGCACCGGACGAAGGCGCCGCGCTGTTCAAGCGCTGCGCGGCCTGCCACACCTCCACCGGCAAGGGCGTGCCCGGCACCTATCCCCCGCTGCAGGCCGACTTTCGCCAGCTCGCCGCAAGCAAGGCCGGGCGCCAGTACATCGCGCTTGCGGTGATGCGCGGGCTGATGGGGCCGCTCACCATCGAGGGTAAGAGCTACCGCAGCGTGATGCCCGCGCAGGCCGATCTCGACGATGCGCAGGTCGCCGCCGTGCTCAACCACGTTGGCACGACCATCGCGAAAACCGGCCCCGCGTTCAAACCGCTTAGTCCCGCCGAAGTCGCGTCGGCGCGCGCGCTGGGCGCGAAGCTCACCCCCGCCGAGGTCGCCCGGCTCCACCAGGCGGCGGGCGGACAGTGAAACGGCTCGCCCGCTTCGGGGCACCGGCCCTGCTGGCGCTCGCGCTGGCGGTCCGCGCGGCGGGGAGCACCGGGGAGCTGACCGAGACGACCCTTCCTGGTGTCGACGATCTCGCCGCGGCGCGTGTCGACTACATGCTCAAGTGCCAGGGGTGCCATCATCCCGACGGTTCGGGCAACGCGGTCAACACCCCGCCGCTGGCGGGGCAGGTCGCCCGGTTCCTCCACGTGGCGGGCGGGCGCGCATTTATCGCGCGCGTGCCCGGCGTCGCCAGCACCGACCTTGACGACCGGCGCACCGCGCGCGTGCTCAACTACAGCCTCTACCGCTTCGACCGGGCGCACCTGCCCGCAGACTTCACGCCCTACACCGCGCAGGAGATCGGCCGCCTGCGCCGCGCGCCACTGCGGCTGGAGCGCGCCGCCTGGCG
>NZ_JALHLF010000216.1 GCF_022832435.1 Novosphingobium organovorum
ACGGGCGGCGGCGGGGCATCGAGCGCGATCCGGACCGGCCCTGGCGAGGGCAGGGTTATCATCGGCTTGGGTACGCTGGGCGGTGCGAGCGCGCTCTTGGCCTGGGTCTGCGGCGCCGGGGCGGGCGGTGGCGGCGGTGGGGGCGTGGTGTCGAGAGTGTCGATGGTGACCACCGAAAGCCGCGCGGGCGCCGGGGTCGTGCCGGTCATCTGGAGCGTGGCGAGCGTTGCGACGATGGCCAGCATCGCGCCCGCCGAGCCGAGCATGGCAAGCGGGTTGACGCGCCGCGTCGCGCCGTATGCGCTGCGGGTGAAGGCCGCCGGTACGCCCTGCGGAGCGCTGTCGTGCTGGGGCTGGGCCGTGGCGTCGCGCGGGTCGGGAAGACAGAACGGGATGACCACCGGATCGGGGCTTTCCGGGGTAGACGCCGCACTTGCGGGGGTGCCCTTGAACGCGCGCGGCGCGTTCGCGGAGGCGCTGCCGTTCACCCTGCCTGCTCCGATCGCCGTCACGCTGCACACCCTTTTTAAATCTGCTATTGCGAGTCATTGTCATATGCATTAAGCCCGCTCGCGTCCAGTGCCCAATTGGACAATCCAGCAATATTTCAGCGGCAACGGTCGGCGCGAAAAGGACATTTTCCTTGCCCCGAAGCTGTCCGAAGAGTGGGACCGTCGGCGACTTGGATACCGTTCTCGACAAAGGGGAAGCGCGCCTGATCGGCCGTAAGGATGCGGCCGAGGCCGCGGTAGCCGAACGCGGAGGGGAAACTCCCGGTGTCGGGACCGCGCGGCGGGCGCGTTGCGCAAAGGGCGGTGCGCCGCGCCCCGCGCCGGGCGCGAAACGGCCGCGCAAGGCGCGCGCGTTCTGGCTCAAGCAGTTGCACACCTGGCACTGGATCAGCGCGGCGGTTTCGCTGGCGGGCATGGCGCTCTTTGCCTTGACCGGGATCACGCTCAACCACGCGGCCTCGATCGGGGCGCAGCCGGTCGTCACCCAGGCCAGCGGGCGCCTGTCCGAAGCGGATCGCGCGCGGCTGTCCGAGGAAAGCGCACGGGTAGCCGCCGACAGCGTGGCGCCGCTGCCGGGCGATGTGGCGCGTGCGGTCGGCGCGGTTACCGCTGCCGTTCACCTCGATCCGGCGGGGCATGCCGCCGACTGGTCGGACCCCGAGGAAATCTATGTCGCCATGCCCGGCCCCGGTCGCGACGCCTGGGTCAGTATCGATCGCCAGACCGGCGCCATCGCTGCCGAGCGCACCGAGCGCGGCTGGATCTCCTACCTCAACGACCTGCACAAGGGCCGCAACACCGGCACCGCGTGGGCGTGGTTCATCGATCTTTTCGCGGGCGCCTGCGTGATCTTCACGCTGACCGGCTTCTTCCTGCTTCACCTCCACGCGCGTCACCGCCCGTCGACCTGGCCGCTGGTTGCCGCCAGCTTCGTCGTACCGCTCGTGCTGGCCCTTTTCTTCATCCACTAGAGGACCGCCTCGCATGTCCCAGACACGTTCCCGGTTGCCGATCCCGCTGCTTGCGGCGGCCGCGGCCACCACCGCCACGCCCGCGCTCGCTGCCGGAGCGGGCACCGTCAGCATCACCATCCCGCGCGTGAACGTGGCCGAGTACCACCGCCCCTATGTCGCGGGCTGGATCGAACCGGCCGCGGGCGGCGCGGCGCGCACCGTGTTCGTGTGGTACGACGTCAAGAAGGCCGGGCGCGATCCCGGCACCAAGTGGCTGTCCGACCTGCGTTCGTGGTGGCGCAAGGGCGGGCGCGCGCTGGCCATGCCCGCCGACGGCGTATCGAGCGCGACGCGCGCGCCGGGCACCTATCAGATCCCGCTGCCCGCCAACCTGCCCGCAGGGGCCTATGTCTTCAAGGTCGAGGCCGCGCGCGAGACCGGCGGGCGCGAGCTCGTCTCGGTGCCCTTCACCGTGCCCGTGCGGGGCGCCCCCGCCTCGGCGAAGGGCCAGAGCGAGCTGGGCTCGATCACCATCCGCTAACTTGCCGACCGCTTCATTCCAGAAGGACCGTTATGCGTATTCGTCCCCTCCTGATTGCCTCGGCCGCGCTGTGCGTGGCCCTCGCCGCCCCGGCCTCGGCGCATCGCCTGTGGCTGCTGCCTTCGACCTCGACACTGTCCGGCACCGCCCAGTGGGTGAGCGTCGACGCGGCGGTGTCGAACGATCTGTTCTACCCCGATCACTTCCCGCTCAAGACCGACGAGATCAAGGTCTGGCAGCCCGATGGCAGCGAGGGCGCGCTCAAGAACCCGGCGACCGGGCGCTACCGTTCGACCTTCGACGTTCCCATCGACAAGGCGGGCACCTGGAAGATCGGCCTGAGCCGGGAATCGATCGGCGGTACGTTCACGCTCAACGGCGAGACCTGGCGCGTGGGCGCGATGCGCGGCGGGCCTCCGGGCGGGCCGGGCGGCGCTCCC
>NZ_JALHLF010000217.1 GCF_022832435.1 Novosphingobium organovorum
CGTGTGCTCGGGCGCCTTCCTGCTCGCCGGGGCGGGGCTGCTCGACGGCAAGCGCGCGACCACCCACTGGCGCCGCGCGCCGCGCCTCGCCCGGCTGTTCCCGCAGGTGCAGGTCGAGCCCGACTGCATCCACATCCGCGATGGCCAGGTCTGGACCTCGGCCGGGATCAGCGCAGGGATCGATCTTGCGCTCGCGCTCATCGCGCAGGACCACGGCGAGCCGCTGGCGCGCGCGGTAGCGCAGGACATGGTGGTCTATTACCGCCGTCCCGGCGGCCAGTCCCAGTTTTCCGCGCTGGCCGAGCTGGGCGGCGAAGGCGGGCGCTTCGACGACCTGCTCGCCTGGATGCGCGCGCACCTGGCCGAAAAACTGGGGGTAGAGGCGCTGGCCGAACAGGCGGCGATGAGCCCGCGCAACTTTTCGCGCGCGTTCACCCGCGCGGTCGGGCTGAGCCCGGCGCGCGCGGTGGAGCGCCTGCGGCTCGAAACCGCGCGCGAGCGGGTCGAAAGCGGCACCGAGCCGGTCGAGACGATCGCGCTGGCGACCGGCTTCGGCGATCCCGAACGCATGCGCCGCGCCTTCCTGCGCGCGTTCGGCCAGCCCCCACAGGCGATGCGCCGCCTGGCCCGGCAGACCTGACCTCCCGCAACGCGAAAAGGCCGGGCAGCGCTCCCGCGCCCCCGGCCCTTCGTCTTTATCGGCGCGCAGGCGCGAGGATCACGCCTTGGCGTCGAGCCCGTAGGCGGTGTGCAGCACCCGCACGGCCAGTTCGGTCTCGTCGGCATCGATCAGCACCGAGACCTTGATCTCGCTGGTCGAGATCGCCTGGATGTTGATGCCGCGATCGGCCAGCGTCTTGAACATCGTCGAGGCGACGCCCGCGTGGCTGCGCATGCCCACGCCCACGACCGAGATCTTGGCGACCTTGTCGTTCGAGATCAGGCGGTAGTAGCCGATCTGCTCCTTGCGCTCTTCGAGCATGGCGATGGTGCGCGCCAGATCGGCCATCGGCGCGGTGAAGGTGACGTCGGTCTCGCCCTTGTCCTTCGCGACGTTCTGGATGATCATGTCGACGTTGATGTTCGCCTCGGCCAGCGGGGTGAAGATCGAGGCCACCGCGCCCGGACGGTCGGGCACGCGGGTCAAGGTTACCTTCGCCTCATTCTTGTCGGCGGCGATACCGGTGATAAGCTGGCGTTCCATATCGCTTTCTTCCAATTCTTCATCGCTGACGATCATCGTGCCGGGCAGGTCGTCGGCCGAGGGGGCCGTCTCGTCGACGAACGAGGAGAGCACCTGGACGCGCACCCCTTCCTTCATCGCGAGGCTGACCGAGCGGGTCTGCAGAACCTTCGAGCCGACCGAGGCCAGTTCGAGCATTTCCTCATACGTCACCAGCGGCAGCTTCTGCGCCTTGGCGACGATGCGCGGATCGGTGGTGTAGACGCCGTCGACATCGGTGTAGATGTCGCAGCGGTCGGCCTTGACCGCCGCGGCGACGGCCACCGCCGAGGTGTCCGAGCCGCCACGGCCCAGAGTCGTCACCCGGTTGTCGCCCGAGACGCCCTGGAAGCCGGGGAACACCGCGATCTCGCCCGAGGCCATCGAGGCGAGCACCGAATCGGCGTCGATATCCTCGATGCGGGCCTTGGCGTGCGCCGCGTCGGTCTTGATCGGCACCTGCCAGCCCAGCCACGAACGCGCCTTGCAGCCCATCGCCTGAAGCGTGAGCGCAAGCAGGCCCGCAGTGACCTGTTCGCCCGAGGCGACGACCACGTCGTACTCGGCCGGATCGTAAAGCGCGTTGGCTTCACGGCAGAAGTTGACGAGGCGGTCGGTCTCTCCCGCCATCGCGGAAACCACCACGGCCACTTCGTGCCCGGCTTCCTGCTGGCGTTTGACAATCCCCGCCACGCGCCGGATTCGCTCGGTCCCGGCCATCGAAGTGCCGCCGAATTTCATCACGATACGGGCCAAGGTGTCAGTGCTCCGTTCAATTGTATCGCACGCGGGGAAGGATTCGAAAATTTCGTCCCACGCGCGATATGGCTAAGGTTCGGGCGCGCTGTTAGGGGGGTCTTATGAACAATGCAACTCCAAGCGACGATTCCCCGCGCGGCGCGGGCGCTATTTCCGCTTCGGCCCCGCTTGCGACCTCCCCTGCGGCCGGCGCGGCGACGATCCGCCCCGAGGAAGCCGCCCACTTCGGCAAGCTCGCGGCCGAATGGTGGGACCCCAAGGGCTCCTCGGCGATGCTCCATCGGCTGAACCCGGTGCGCCTCGCCTTCGTGCGCCAGGCGATCGACGCGCATTTCCGGACCGACAGCCGCGCCCTGAGGCCGCTCGCCGGGCGCCGCGTACTCGACGTGGGCTGCGGTGCGGGGCTCCTGTGCGAACCGCTCGCGCGGCTGGGCGGTGCGGTCACCGGGGTCGACGCC
>NZ_JALHLF010000218.1 GCF_022832435.1 Novosphingobium organovorum
CCTTCACGCTCTCACCTCGCAACGCGACCGAGGCCGGACGCTTACTCACGTCCAGATCTTCGATGGAATAGCCGTAGCACTCGTTGAAAGCTGTCGCGATCCCGCAGGTCTTTAGGTGGACGAGGACGCCGATTATCGTGTGAATCTCGGTGGGCGCGCCTCTTAAAGAAGCGGCGTTGCTCTGGAAGTAGGCTCCATTTTCCCAAGCGAAATTATCATGACGAACTGCAAGCCAAGAGTCATCGCCCAATGCATCGTTAAACCGATGACCGGCGAACGCCATACCGATATTGCCTTCGATCGTTTGCAGGCGGTCGCACGTTTCCAACAAGAGACCATCAAGCCTGTGGTCAAGCCGTGTTGCGTAGCGCCATTGAATAGCAGCAGCAAATTCTTCCATCTGTCCGGCACGCTGTGCCGCTTTGATGTTTTTCGCGCCTTCATCAAGGGAGATGACTGGTCGATCATAGACGTGAGGCGGATTGGCATATTTTGATTGGTATAGCCTTCCGGGATGGGCCTCACCCAAAAGCTCAAAGCCTTCCGCAATCCAATTGAGGGCAACGGCTCTTCGCCTCACTCGGTCATGAACGACAACGTATCGTTGCTCATCCTGCCAGCAGAGGGTCACTGCAATCTCGTTAACGGACGGATCGGCGTCCTTCGCTGTTACGGGTTCAACTAGCGCCAGGGCAACTTTCTCCCAACCCGACACCTTCAATTGTTTCGCGAGCCCTTCGGCTTCCTGCTCATATCGGGGTAGGCGGTCGCTGATCCTATGTCCGTCATATACATAGATCGGCTTTGCCCATGTTCTTGGGCCGAGTTGGAAGCGATAAAGCTCTTGCGCCACATCAGTGGCGTGGGTCCAACGAGACTTGCAGAAATCGCGGCACAAAACGAACGGCTTTCCCTGTCGTAATGACTGCGGCAGCTTATGCGCATCCTTGCCAAACGTGGCTTCCAAAATGTCGAAGAGTTGCCGCGCAGCCGCGCCGTCGGCGGCGTTCTTCAATTCTTCGTCATGAACTTTCCACATCTAAAATCGTCCGCTGCAACCCACTTTGCTAACGCCTAGCGGGATTTTCTTAAGAAACGGGCGACATGGCGACAAACAGGTATTTTTCCGGAATGGCCGGACTCGGGAGTGTGCCTTCGACCTCAGAATGTCCAACAAGGGCGCATGCGAGCCAACCGCACGCGCCCTTCATTTTTTTGACCAGTCGGGCGACAGTTATTCTCCGCTGTCTTCTCCCCGCCTTTCGAGAAAGCCTTCGACATCTCCTGTGTGGAGCTCTGCCAGAGCCTGAGCCTGGGCGACAGCTTGCGCCGCGGTGCGCAGCACCGTTCCATGCCTGGTAAGCTCGAAGTAGACCGCGTCGCCAGCCTTCAACCCCAGCTGCTGATACACAAGGGCAGGAATCCTTATCCGGCCATCCGCTGCAACCTTTGCTTGCATGTCCATCGCTCTGCCTCGATTCCTCCGCGGTAACGAAGCCTGCTTCATACCACGGATCAGGCTTTCCTTGGTTCGGCCCAATTCAGGAATACGGGCTTGCGCAGATTCTCGATCGAACAGCCCCTTGTCGGCGAACTTCACGCCCCGTTGCATGGCCAAATTCAGGGCGGCAACGTGATGCAGCTTGAGCCTCTTCGCGATCTCGGTCGTTCCGATGAACCGCTTTGCCAGGGTGACCGCATCCGCCATTCGAATGTCGCGAAAGGGTTTGCCCGGGCCCAACAGGAAGTCGCTGTAGCGCGAGAAATTGGTAGGCGAGAGGCCGAGAATATCGGCGCACTCCCGCTTGCTGACCGGTACGTCCGCCCAATCCATTTCGCTGTTAAGCGCGAACGCCGCCGCCTTCAGTTCGACGTTTCCGGGCAAACGAATTCGCTCCGCGATCGGGCCTTGGCCTGGCGCAAGCGCCGCAGCGAGTTCGCCGTTGGCGATGGCGGCTAGTACAGCGGCCCAAGGCTTGGGACGTCCGCCCAACTGCACCATGAGATCCGAAAGCCGAACGGGGAACCGTCGGTCAGACACCCCGAGATTGCCGCAAAGGCGCCGCGTAAACTCCGCAAGCGAAGCCTCGTCGACGGTGTGCTTACCTTTCCGGCCTGGCGGCAAGGGTGCCTCGTTGATCAAGCCCAACCACATCAGTTCACGCAGAGCGTAGCCGGGAATGCCCAGGTTGGCGGACGCGCGGACCAGACGCTTGCTAGGCGTATGCTGACGGGCCAGTTGCTCGATGGCTTCCCTGTCGAACAGGACATGCAACCTCTGCCCGTCGAGCAATGCCAGTCCACGCCATTGATTACTCCATCATTCGCAAGGACGGCGTGAATCATAACATGCTGGCATTGCTCAATAACTTTGGGATCAGATGGGGTGATTGGGGCTCGGCACCGA
>NZ_JALHLF010000219.1 GCF_022832435.1 Novosphingobium organovorum
GGGCCGCCGCCAGGCTGGCGCAAAGGGCAATCATCGAAAGGGCGAAACGCATGGGTGTTCCTCGGCTTGTCGGCACGCTAAAGACACGGTCATCTTTGACGGGCTGGCCGTTTGACGCAAGCCCGACCCGGTGCAGGGAAATGGTATGACGTCGCGCTGTTATCGCTTGCTTGTGACACTTCTGTGTCTGCTGACCGCGCTCGTCGCGGGAAGCGGCGCCGCGATCGCCGCGCCCAACCACATCCGCGCGCAGCTCGTCGCCGCACCAGGCGCTGTGCCCGGCGCCGCGACCACGCTGGCGATCGTCATGCACCCCGAGAAAGGCTGNTGTGACACTTCTGTGTCTGCTGACCGCGCTCGTCGCGGGAAGCGGCGCCGCGATCGCCGCGCCCAACCACATCCGCGCGCAGCTCGTCGCCGCACCAGGCGCTGTGCCCGGCGCCGCGACCACGCTGGCGATCGTCATGCACCCCGAGAAAGGCTGGCACGGCTACTGGATGAATCCGGGCGATGCGGGCCTGGGGATGCAGCTCAAGTGGACGCTCCCCGAAGGCGCAAGCGCCGCCGAGCCGGCCTATCCGGTGCCGCACACGCTGCTCGTCTCGGGACTGATGAACCATGTCTACGAGAGCGACTACGCGCTGCTCGTGCCGCTGACCCTACCCGCCAGCGCCGATCCCCATGCCCGCGTTCCGGTGCGCCTTGCCGCGCAGTGGCTCGCCTGCACCGAGGAAATCTGCGTCCCCGAACGCGCCGATCTGGCCACCGAAGTCGTCCTTGGCAGCCGCGACCCCAAGGCCGAGGCGCGCTTTGCCCAGTGGCGCCGGATGCTGCCCGCCCCGCTCGACGCGCCAGGGACCTTTGCCGCCGATACCAAGACGCTGCGCCTCGCCATTCCGCTGCCCGCCTCGGTCGATCTCGTCGATCCGCACGTCTTCGTGCAGGAGGACAAGGTGATCGACTATGCCGCGCCGCAGACCTTCGCGCGCAAGGGCGACACGCTGATCGTGACTGTCGCGCGCGCCGGGTTCGCCCCGCGTACCCCTGAAACGCTGCACGGCGTGCTCAAGCTCGATACGTTTGGCAATGGCCTCGCCTTCAACACGCAGCCCGGTGCGGTGCCTGCTGGCGGCGCACCGCTCACCAACGCCGCGAGCCCCGAACTGCCCGCGCTGCCGCTGCTGCTGCTCGCCGCCCTGGCGGGGGGCCTGCTGCTCAACGTGATGCCCTGCGTGTTCCCGATCCTCTCGCTCAAGGCGCTTTCGCTGGCGCGCGCGGGCGAGAGCGAGGCGCACGCCCGGATCGAGGGGCTGGCCTACACTGCGGGCGTCGTCACCGCCTGCCTTGGCCTTGGCGCCCTCCTGCTCGCGCTGCGCGCGGGCGGCGAACAGGTCGGCTGGGCGTTCCAGTTGCAGGAACCGCTCGTCGTCGTCGCGCTGCTGTTGCTCGCCTGCACGATCACCGCCAACCTGCTGGGCGCCTTCGAATTCGCCGTCCCCGGCTTTGCCAGCGAGGGCAGCCCGCAGGGCGCCTTTGCCACGGGCCTGCTCGCCGCCTTCGTCGCCACGCCCTGCACCGGACCGTTCATGGCGAGCGCGATGGGCGCCGCGCTGCTGCTGCCCGTCGTGCCCGCAATGGCGCTGTTCGGCGCGCTGGGCCTGGGCATTGCGCTGCCGTTCCTCGCCATCGCCTTCATTCCCGCGCTGCGCACGCGCCTGCCCCGACCGGGTAAGTGGATGACCGTGTTCCGCCGCTGGATGGCGATCCCCATGGGGCTGACCGCGATCGCGCTGGGCTGGCTGGTGTGGCAGGTCGGGGGCGAGATCTACTTTGCCGTCGCCATTCTGTTCACCGTGCTGCTGGTGCTCGCACTGATGGCCGTCGGCCGCGCGCAGCGGCGCGGGCGCAGGGCGCGGCCCGCTGCCCTGCTCGCGCTGTTCGATGCGCTGGCCTGCCTCGCCCTGCTCCCCGGCGCCGCGCCCGAGCCGGTCGCCGCCGCTTCGGTTCTCGACGCGCGGCCCTTCTCGCCCCGCGCGCTCGATACCGCGCTGGCCAGCGGAAAGCCGGTCTTCGTGTGGATGACCGCCGACTGGTGCCTGACCTGCAAGGTGAACGAAAAGGTCGCCATCGAACGCGACGAGACCCGCGAGGCCTTCCGCAAGGCAGGGGTGATCGTCCTGCGCGGCGACTGGACGCGCCGCGATCCGGCGATCACGCAGTACCTGACCGAGCGCGGCGCGGCGGGCGTACCGCTCTATGTCTGGTACAAGCCCGGTACCGCGCCCGAAGCGCTGCCACAGGTTCTCACCCCGACGCTGCTCGCGGACAAGGCGGCGGGGCAGTAATCGGGCGCGGCCGGATCAGATGGGGTGATTGGGGCTCGGCACCGAGTCGGTGGAGTG